>JAJISH010000388.1 GCA_022848825.1 Thermoplasmatota archaeon | reverse complement strand
TCTTGTCCGCATCGACCAGAAGGTGTCCGTACACGACTTGCACACTATCTGAGTCCCAATCCTCGTATCCTTCGGTGTTCTTTGCGTCGACTCGGAAGTACAGGCCGCCCGAGAAGTCATCCGGGATCACCCACTGCAGTTCGTTGTCGGGCTGTATCGTCCAGTAGATCAGGTCTCCCCACGAGAATTGATTGCGTATCCAGAAGCGATATGAGATGTCGGCTGTCGTCGTGCCGCTCGTCTGAACCCTGGCCGTGGCGGTTATCGTCTCGCCCGTCAGGTATATGTTCTTGTCGAACTTGAGGGTCACTTCCAGGTCTCCGATCGCTTCCACTTCCACCGTGAACAGCACGATATCGGAAACCGTTACGTCTTCCAGTCGAACCTCGGCCTCCACTTCGAACTCGGTCTCATCAGCTATGTTCGTATCGAGCGTGAAGATGTGAGTCACGGTCCCATCGGTCTTCGTCAGCAGGTCGTCCGCTCCGTATGAGGCGACTTCGTCTCCGTCTTCCCTCACGATGATGTCCACCTCGGCACCCGCTACTGGCTCACCATCGATATCGACCCACACGTTCACCCGTACCGATTCCTCGGGGGCGTAGACGGCCGGCGGAGCCTTGTCCAAGGTGACAACGACGTTCAAGGCCTCAACCTCGAAGGAATCAGTCAGGGGAATCGTGTGATCGGGTGTGGCGGAATCCGTATCATTCAGCCAGAAGTAGACAGTGAACCATCCCGGGGTGGTTCCCGTACCGAGGTCGAACGAGAACGTGCCGACGGCATCGCCCGCGTCGTTAATCGATATGTCATTACTGGCAATCTCGGTATTCGTTGCATCCTCTATGGCGATCCAGTCGATGTTCCCGTCCGTCACGGGACCGTGGTCCATTATGTACCAGCACATGTAGTGGGTCGTCACCCTCTCTCCGCCGATGTATCTGTCCCCCTCGATCTCCATGTCAGCATCGAAGAGAATCACATCGTATGTGTAGGTCAAGTAGAGCCAGGTCCTGGGTTCGTCCCAGACCTGGACCTGATAGGACTCTATGCTCGCGGCGGAGTCAGGTATCTCGTAGGTGAGGACGATCTCCTCACTGCTGGGAATCGTTCTATCGTCCCATTCCCTCTTCATGACATCAGCACCCCACGGATCGTACACTATCAGGATGTCGTAGACGTCGTCCTCCACACCCTCGATGTGTATTCTGATCGTTTCATCGGGGACGAACTCCAAGTCGTTGTGCGTGAAAGGGCTCTCCTCTATCCAGAGGGCAGTCGGCTGCGCCATGGCCCCAGGGCTCCATGCACAGAATGCCATGCTCACCAATACAAACACCAATAGGGCAACAATACCTTTCTTCATTTTACACCCTCACTGTCGATTTTCAAGTGATTTCCCATATCCCTTCTGCCCTTCTCAGGGCTGCGACAAAATAAACCTGCACTATATAAATATTGTCGTATCAATGCTGGGGCTTGGAATTGAGGACCCTGAATGCCTCATCCTTCAGCTTCATGGCCTCGGACTTGGACCCGTTGGCCAGCTTCATGTCGCTGAGCCGGAAGAGTCTGTCCGCCAGAGCCTGGCGGTCATCCGAGTCGCGGAGCAGCACGACACTCTTCTCCATGTAGCTCATGGCCTTGTCTGGCTTCTCCCTCGTGCTGAGTATGTTGGCCATGGTCATGTAGACGGAGCTCGTAACCTCCGGGTCCTCGAGGCCGGACGCGATCTCCAGCGACCTCTCGCAGAGCTCCGAGGCCCGCTCGGGGTCGTCGAGCTCCAGGAGCACGTTGGCGTGGTTGCACATGGCCAGGCACTCGATCCTCATCTGCCCGTCCTCATGGGCCAGGGCGACGCTCTGACCGAGCCTCTCGTCGGCATCCTCCAGCTTGTTCATCCTCATCAGGACCGTTCCCAGGTGGTTCAGGATCTCGGCCTCCTCCTTCTGGCTGCCCCGGCTCATATCCAGGCTCTTCTCGAGGCTCTTCCGCGAGGCGAAGAGCTGGCCCTTGCGCAACTGCGCGATCCCCAGCAGCTTCAGCGTGTCCGACAGCTCCTCTTCCTTCTCCGTCCCGGAGTAGCGGCTCTGGCTCATCTTGAGCTGCTTGACCGCCTCGCCGTAGTTCCCCTTCTGGATGTTCAGCATGCCGAGCCCGCGGTAGGCGTTGGCCTCCCCGAGCGCGTTGTCCGCCTTCCTGGAGAAGTGCAGTGCCCGCTCGAAGAACTCCTCCGAGCTCGTGAAGTCCTCGACGTCCGCCGCGAGCGTCCCGATGCGGATGGCCGACTCCATCTTGTCGATCGGCCCGCCGAGCTCCCCGGCCTTCTCGTAGAGGTCCAGCGCCCGCTCGGTCCTGCCCAGGGCCTCGCTGATCCTCGCCCGTATCATCGTGAGGAGCGGGTCGTCCTCGTGGTCCTTCTGCAGCTCCTCGATGATCCCCGCGATCTCGTCGCTCAGCCCGCGGGATATGAACTCCACCGCCCTCTTCTTCACCAGCCGCAGGGCCTCCGGCCTCCTTCCCGCCCGGACGAGATGGTAGAGCCTCTGGAAGTCCTCCTCTCTCTTGAGGTATATGTCCGCGGCGGTGCTGTGGTATCTCCTGAGCCGTTTCTTGTCCTCCCTCAGCCCCTTCAGGACGAACTCCTTGACGATCTCGTGCATCCCGAAGTTCTCGCCGTCCTCGAGCAGGATGGACCTCTCGACGAGGTTCTCGATGGTCTTCTGGCTGACGGGACCGAGGGCCTCCGGCGGGAAG
>JAJISH010000387.1 GCA_022848825.1 Thermoplasmatota archaeon | reverse complement strand
GGCCGCTCGAGACCCGGACCTGTTCGACTCTGTTGCGATGATCGATGACATGCTCCCGTGGTACGTGCACCACGTCCCAGGCTCGTTCGTGGACCCCGCGACGGGCGCCCCTAGGCCGCCCGATCTGCTGATGAGCAATCCTTCGGGCTCCGAGTTCAAGTGGTACAACCGGGTTCTGCGGGTGGGCGAGACGTGGTCCGTGTCATTCAACGTCACCGTCGCGATCACAGGCCTGATCTCCGCGGACCGGTATCCTGAGTCGAGGGTGAATTACGCGAGTTGGAACTGGACGAACTTGTCGATTCCGTTCCCCATCACGACGATCCTGGTCCTCCCGCCGATCCATCCGCCAACGGATGTGACCGCGTCTCTGGAAGGCGTGGCGCACGAAGACGTGAGGATATCGTGGACGCCTTCAGAGGACGATCCGGCTTCTGTCGACCACTATACCGTCTACTACGGGACGATATTCAACCCGGACGGCAACGGCTACTCCATTCTGGATATCGTGCCCAAAGGTTCTGGTTCGGTCCTGCATGTTGGGGGTGGCGATGGAGATCCCCAGAACTACTTCTATGTAGTATGTGCTGTCAGTGCCTCTGGCGGTTCCATCTGCAGTCCAGGCCAGGCCGGCAAGTTCACCCGCTCGCTCTCAAACGGACCCAATCTTATCTCCGTCCCGCTCATTCAATCAAACGAGAGCGTCGAGACCGTCCTTCAGACAGTCGAGTATGACAAGGTTTGGTTCTACGACTCCCCCTCTCAGGAATGGAAATGGCACATGACATCCAAGGGCTACAGGAGAGGACTGTGGAACGTGAATCTCACCATGGGACTCTGGGTGAACATTTCGGGCGACTGCAACTTCACAGTGGCAGGAGCCGTTCCCGTTCAGACAGCAATACATCTGCACGAGGGTTGGAATCTCGTTTCGTTCCCTTCCTTCAAGCCCATGTACACGGTCGCTGACCTAAAGGTCGAGACAGGTGCCACGAGAGTGGAGGGATATGATCTTGCCCCGCCGTACTATCTGAGAGTGCTTGGAGGCGCAGAAGTGCTTCAGGTGGGATATGGATATTGGGTGAAGGTTCAGGCGGACACGGACTGGATAGTGGACATCTCCTGACATCGAGTGATGGTAGCAGATGGTTCCAGATTCAGCTACGCTCACTCATTCAGAGGACTCCTGCACTCCGACCTGGGACATCCGTGAGCGAGTCGGCCAAGACAAGTAGGCTTAAGTAATCGGAACCCATCCAAAAGGACATACCGGGGGGTAATCATGAGAATACGCAGTATGCTGGTAGGGATACTACTGCTCTTGGGCGTCTTGACAGCGACCCTTGTTGTTCTTCCAGACAACGTGAAGGCAGTGACGCGCTACGTCGGTGGAGGCGGTCCTGGCAACTATTCGACGATACAACTTGCCGTGAACGCTGCCAACCCTGGAGACACCATCCATGTCTATGGTGGGACCTACGTCGAGAATGTCGTCGTGTCCAAGGCTCTGTCCCTCGTTGGGGAGGACAAGCAGACGACAATAATCGATGGGGGCTTTTCCGATAGTGTGGTTACCGTTACATCCAACTGGGTCAACATATCGGGATTCACAGTGATGAATAGCGGGCCGCTTGTGGGCAACGCCGGAGTCAGCCTGGATTCGGTGCATTACTGCACAGTCACGGACATCATAGCCACCGACAATGACGAAGGCATATTCCTCTATTCCTCTGGCGAGAATACAATCTCACTTGTCGAGGCTCGCTCCAATTTCGTTGCGGGGGTGCTGCTCATATTCTCGAGCACGAACATAATAGAGACGAACGATCTTCATTCGAACTTCAATGACGGAATAGTGCTGGACCGCTCGAGCAGCAACACTGTCCGATGGAACAACATCTGGGACAACGACGATGGAATCATTCTATCTAGTGACTTCGATGACCGCATCACATCCAACGTAATCTGGAATAACTACTGGGGTATCAGGCTTACAGATTCTGAGAATGCCATCATCACGGACAACAACATCTCCTCCAGTACCCGTCAAGGCATTCGGATTCAGGACTCAACTACGGCGACGCTGACAGGCAATATGATGAATAGGAGCGGAATCCACATAGAGGGCGACGCCGTGACATTCTGGAACACCCACACGATTGATGATACTAATACGGTGAACGGCAAGCCTGTCCACTACCGGAAGGACGCGGCAGGCGGCACTGTTCCTTCAGGAGCCGGCCAAGTGATCTTGGCGAACTGCATCGACGTCGTCGTGGAGGACCAAGACATCGATAACGGCACGACGGGGATACTCCTGGGCTTCTCATCGACCAACACGATTGCTGGCAATACGCTCTCATACAACAAGAACGGTCTCTACTTGACGTCCTCAAGCGGGAACGAGATCTACCACAACAGCTTCATATTCAACGCACCGCAGGGCTGGGACGGTCCTGAAAACAACTTCTGGGACGACGGCTACCCATCTGGGGGAAACTACTGGAGCGGCTATGCTGGCGCGGACCAATACTCGGGTCCCGATCAAGACCAACCAGGCAGTGATGGCATAGGTGATGACCCTCGCCCCCTTGATGCGTCCGACGAGGATAGGTATCCTCTGATGTCTCCTTACGTTTCGTCGATCCCTCCAGAGCCGCCAATACTGCTCCAAGCGGATCTGAGCGGCTTACAATCGGAGAGCGTCATGCTCACGTGGTCCCTATCCCCAGATGATGGAGCGGGACTCAATTCCGTGGCTGGTTATGAGATTCGCAGGAGCGTGACTTACGATCTTCAGGGATTGGGTTACGGGCTATTAGTTACTCTCCCCAACCAGACTGCCGCATATGTCGACGTCCTGGCCGGTGAAGGAGATCCGAACGACTACTTCTATCTGGTGTGCGCCTTCGACGGATACGGCAAGGCCAGCTGCTCTGACAATCAGGCATCCAAGTTCACGCGCCAGCTATCAAAGGGGCCAAACCTCGTTTCCATTCCACTCTTGGTCTCCGATGAATCGACCAGTACGGTTCTTCGCACGATGTCCTTCGATAGCGCATGGTTCTTCGACCCTGTCAACGAGAACTGGGAATGCTACGGGACGTTCAAGGACTACAGGAGGAGTCTATCTCACATCGATCGCACGATGGGATTCTGGGTCACCGTCACCGATGGCAGCAATCTCACTGTGGCGGGAATCGTTCCGAGTAGTACGAACATTCAGTTGCGCAGCGGATGGAATCTCGTCTCCTTCCCCTCGTTCAACGTGACCTACACCGTCGCGGACCTGAAAGCTGAGACGGGTGCCACGAGAGTGGAAGGATACGATCCCTCTCCTCCGTATCACCTGAGGGTGCTCGGGGACGGGGAGATGCTTCAGGCGGGATATGGATATTGGGTCAAGGTAGAAACTGACTCTCTCTGGATAGTCGAAGTGTCGTAGTCCAATGAGGAGCACGACGTTTCCAGACCGTCGGAAATGGCTTAGATCTCCACTTCGCCCTTGGTCACGTTCCCGGGCAGGTCCTCGGCGTACGCCTCGACGATCGTGCCCTCGACGCCGTTCTCCTTCTGAGTGGTGTATCTCCACGCTGCGGCCTTGTACTTGTCCTGGACGGCGTCACCTTTCTCGATGATCTCGTCCTCCCGCCTGAGCACGACGTGAACAGAGGTGACTTCGACATCGTCCAAGGCCTCGACGACTATCTCCTCTCCCTTCTTACCGGTGTACTCCTCCATGCCAATGGAGAAGATGTCCGGCGGGTGGAAGAAGTCCTTGATGGCCACGTTGTAGACGGTCAGTCTCTTCCTGTCGGCGATGCGCTCGTAAGCCTCGGGCACGAGCTCTTGATCGATGGTTCCCTTGGCGTAGGATGTCGCCCGCCTGAACCGCATCTGATGGTCGAGCTGCTTCTCCGAGAACTTCCTGTCGTCCGGGTAGTAGGGATAGCTCGCGAGGTACGGTCTTCCCTTCCACGTCTTCGCGATC
>JAJISH010000386.1 GCA_022848825.1 Thermoplasmatota archaeon | reverse complement strand
CAGTACAGGGCTTCGGAAACGCAGGTCAGTACTGCGCGCTGCTCATGGAGGAGCTGGTGGGTAGCAAGACGGTCGCCGTCAGCGACTCACGCGGCGGGATCGTGAACATGGACGGGATCGACCCGAAGAAGATTGTCGAGTGGAAGAACAACACCGGGGCGGTCGGCGGGTTCGAGGGCACCGAGGAGATAAGCAACAAGGACCTGCTCGAGATGGACGTCGACGTTCTGATGCCCGCGGCGCTGGAGAATGTCATCACCAAGGACAACGCGGGCGATGTGAAGGCCAAGATAATAGGCGAAGCGGCCAATGGACCCACGACCCCAGATGCTGATGACATCCTCTACAAGAACGGCAACTTCGTGGTCCCGGACTTCCTGTGCAACGCGGGAGGCGTCACGGTCAGCTACTTCGAGGGCGTCCAGAACGCGATGAACTACTACTGGGAGGAGGACGATGTCCACCAGAAGCTGGACAAGATCATGACGAAGGCCTTCCATGACGTCTATGACGCGCACGAGAAGCACAGCGTCCATATGAGGACCGCCGCCTACCTAGTGGCCATCGAGAGGGTCGTCGAAGTGATGAGGCTCAGGGGAATGCTATAACCCCAAGCTCTCGGAAACGAGCTCCGCTACATCCTTCACCTTCACACTTTCAACCGCATCCTTAGCCTTCAGGCCATCCTCCAACATCGTAAGGCAGTATGGACAGGCCGTGGCAACGAGGGACAGCTTCGAGTCCAGGGCCTCCTGGGTCCTCTCTTCGTTTATCCTCGTTCCGATGCTCTCCTCCAGCCACATTCTCCCGCCGCCTGCACCGCAGCAGAAGGACTCGTTCTTCGTCCGCTCGAACTCGGACAGGCCGCGCTTGGAAACGCCTTTCAGGATGCTCCTCGGCTGGTCGTAGATGTCGTTGTATCTGCCCAGATAGCAGGAGTCGTGGTATGCGGATCTCTCATCGAGCGTCTTCTTCAACTTGATCTTGCCGTCACGGACCAGCTTGTCGATGAACTCCGTGTGGTGCCACACTTCATACTCCCCGCCGAACCGCGGGTACTCGTTCTTGAACGTGTTGAAGCAGTGCGGGCACGGGGTGATTATCCTCTTCACGCCGTACTTCTTCAGGATCTCTACGTTCTCCTTCATGAGCATCTGGGCCTGATACTCGTTCCCGACCCTGCGCAGTGTCTCCCCGCAGCACTTCTCCTCCGTTCCGAGTATGGAGAACTTGATACCTGCCTTCTTGAGGACCTTGGCCACCGCGGTGCTGACCTTCTTGTTCCGGTCGTCGAAGGAGGCCATGCAACCGATCCAGAGCAGAGTGTCGGCGCGCGAATCCGCCATCGTCTTGATGTCAAGGCCCTCCGCCCAGTCCGCCCTCGTGTCCCATCCGATCGGCCAAGGATTGAAGTTCCTCTCCATGTTCTGGAAGAACTGCATGAGCTCCTGCGGGAACCTGCTCTCCATCAGGACGAGGTTCCTCCTCATGTCCACGATCTTGTCCAAGACCTCGTCGAGGACAGGGCACACTTCCTGGCATGCCCTGCACGTGGTGCAAGCCCATATCTCATCGTCCTTCACGACCTCGCTGGGGATTGGCGGTCTCTCCACTTCGCCTCTCTTGTCTTCTTTGAGTCCGACCAGCTTCGGGCCGACCTCCTCGAGGTGGTCCCGCAGGTCCTGGAGAACCTTCTTCGGACTGAGCGGTTTGTCCGTCGTTGAGGCGGGACACGCGTCCTGACATCTCCCGCATCTGGTGCACGTGTACAGGTCGAGCAACTGCTTCTGCGTGAACTCCTCTATCTTCGATACGCCGAACGTCTCCGCCGTCTCCACGTCTATCGACGGTATCTCTCCGTACGGCCTCGTGTTCTTCCAGAAGATGTTCCAGGGCGATGCGATCATGTGCAGGAGCTTGGAGTGCGGTATGTACGCTACCGTGGCGAACGCTAACGCGAGGTGGAACCACCACATGCCGAACCAGATATAGTAGGCCAAGCCCCCCGAGATGCCGACCGCGATGAAGAAGCCCCCAAAGGCATGGCCAACGGGGGAATACAGGGGATCCTGGCACCTCTCCAGTATATCCTCACCGGTCAGCCCGGCCGTCGTCCTGCAGAGCGGGCCCATGTTGTCATCAGTGGCGATCCGCAGACCCTGCACGAAGTATCCAGTCAGGAGGATGAGGAGGAGAGCGACCAGGACGATCGCATCTTCCCTTCTGTTGTCCAGCCTCTTCGGTTTGGTGACGTACCGTCTGAAGAGCGCCATCAGGATGCCGAAGATGGCGACCATGCCCATCACATCGAGCGCGAGGGCGCCGTAGAGGAACAGCTCGTCGAAGAGGAGGTGGACGGAGAGGTCCTCCTGCATGAACACGACCGATGTCCCCACCGCCAGAACGATGAACCCCCAGAATATGAACGAATGGAATATGCCGGGGAATGCCTCCCTGAGCGTTCCCCTCTGTATCAGTCCATAGGACAGCAGGGCCTTTATGCGGGTTCCCCACATCCCGGGGCGCTCCTCCTTTCTGCCTAGTTTGACCAACTTCCATTTCTTGTACACTCCGTAGAGGAAGAACGCGACCGTTATGGCAGAGGCTATCCACAGCACCCAGTAGAAGTCCTTCATCACCGTCTCCATTCCGTCACCACCCGCAAGGGCGACCTAATCGGTCTTCATCACCTTGATCTCTTCCGCCAGTTTGGGAACGACATCGAACAGATTCGCGACTATTCCGAAATTGGCCATCTTGAATATCGGGGCCTCCGGGTCCTTGTTTATGGCGACGATCCATCTGGACGTCTTCATTCCCGCCAGATGCTGGATCGCGCCAGAGATTCCGCAGGCTATGTACAG
>JAJISH010000385.1 GCA_022848825.1 Thermoplasmatota archaeon | reverse complement strand
TGATCCTCCTGTGCTCCGGTCTCCCGCCAAGGGGTCTGACTTGCAGCAGGTAGAACATCCCCTTCTCCTCTCCGTTCTCATCCGGCTCGAAGTTCACCGCGAACTCGATGTCAACGGGCATCCCAAAGCGCCTTTCCAGGTTTGTCAGAAGGCTCTTCATCAGCGGGATGAAGGGCATGTGTTTATTGCTGCCCAGACTCGCATCGAACGTGGCCAGAAGCCTGGTGTCCTTCCCTGGCAGCACGCCCGCTTCGGTGATGTAGCCCTCCGGAGAGAGCGCTGAGCATACCATGTGAAGCCTGTTGTTCGCCTCCTTGAGATTGGAGATTTGTTCTTCTATGAGCAGTCCCGATCTGAAGTCGAGAACGTCGGCGATCTCCTGTGAATACTTCACGATGTCGCCAACGACCATGCCCTCAGGCCTGAGGCTGGGCAACGTTGGAGAGAAGACCCTTGCATAGTAGCGGCCCACGGCTCTCGTGCCGAGCCCGAGCACCAATCTGCCGACACCATCCTCGGACCTTATCCTGTCCGTCCACGGGTAGTAGTTCCTCGAAAAAGCGACTCCCGCGAACAACGGGTAGTACAATCCATCGGTATAGTGTGATCCCACCAGGCTCTGGATGAGAACACCCATCCTCTCGTCCTGCCAGGAGATCTTGTGCTTCTTCCGGTATTCCTTGGCGTCGTCACCGAACGTCGACACGTAGACGATCTTTATGGCGGTTTCCAGCTGCGCGATCCTCTCCGCCATCGTGCCATCATTGGGGATGAAGACGGACTGGTACACTCCAGCGAATGAATGCTTCAGACTGTCCTCAAGGAAGCTGGATGACCTGACCGCGAGCGGTCTTTTCTCCTCCTTCAAGACGCTGCCTATGAACTCGAGACAGTCTTTGGGCATCTGCCCCGCGATGATCGCCCTGTTCATTTCAGGGACATCTATTTCGTCATCGCACTTCATCTGGACCATGTCGCTTACATTGTTCAGTTCGATGAAGTCGTCGAAGACACTGGTTGCCAGAATCCACGATCGCGGTATCCTGAGCCTGTCCTGGTGGTCACAGATGACCTCCCCCAGTTTCTCGATCGCCGACTTCGAATACAATAGGCCTATGGACTTCCCGCCGACGGAGCCGCTTCCGAGGAGGTCGAAACCTGAAGGCAGAGAATCGGGATCCACTCTGAAATCGGCGAAGCTTGTTTCCTTCACTCGATTCGAATAGGGACGGTTCCCTATAAAGCCTACATGACAGGGGCGTGTCCCAGGGCTTTACGGGACCGCTATCCGGGGAGGACCTTGACGTGTGCCCGCCTGTTCCTTGGGCCATCGAACTCACAGAAGAAGATGCCCTGCCAGGTCCCAAGGACGAGATCGCCCTTTTCCACGAGGAGCGTTGCGGAGCAGCCGAACAGGGACGACTTGATGTGGGCGGCTGCATTCCCTTCCGAATGGGAGTACCCGTCCTCGAAAGGTATCACCTTGTCGATTTCCATGGTTATGTCCTTTCTCACGCTCGGGTCAGCGTTCTCGTTTATCGTTACAGCGCCCGTCGTGTGAGGCGTGTACACGAAACAGACCCCGTCCCTTATCCCCGAGTCGCTGACAGCCTTCTGGACCTTGGCGGTGATGTCAACTAGTTCTGTTCTCGAGGACGTTCTGATATCTATCGTCTCCATTTCAACCCCGCAGTCCCATTCCGAGCTCCCCTTTTCTGTCTATCGGTTGCAGTGGGAACAGGTGACACGAGCTCGTACGACATCGTCTTCACGTGGGTCTTCGCCGTTGGTCACATCTGTGACCAAAGAATCGACATCCAGCGAGGCCCATTTTCGGTTACACGTCTAGCCGAAAACGAAGACAGCCGGCTCCCTAGTCCTTGGGTGGTGGTGGAACCCTCTTCTTCGGCCTCACGGCGACCTTCTTGGCCTTCGGCTTGACCTTCTTCTTCGGGGTCACCTTCTTTGGCGGGGCCTTCTCAACTTCCTCTGGGGGGCTCGCGACCGCCTCGGGTGGTGGCGGGGGCGCTTCGGCCTCCATCTCCGGGATCAGGAGCGGCTGCAGCCTCTTCAGTTCCCTCTTGTGCTTCGTAACGAGCGCTCTTCTTGCAGACTTCTCCCTGGACACCTGCTTCTTCAGCCTCTTCTTGCCCGAGGACGCGTAGAGCATGCCGATCAGGAAAACGAGCGCGAGAATCAGCATGATGATCCAAAGATACTCATCCAGCACCCCGGGTTCCGCCCTCTCGTCCGGGACGGTGGGGTCGGTCCCGTCATGGTACTCGACGATGTTCGGCAGTCCGTCGTCGTCCGGATCGCCCAATGCACCCTCGGTTAGATCATTGAAGTGCTGGCGCTCCCAATGGTCTGGCAGCCCGTCGTTGTCGGTATCGTTCTCAACCGATGCGGCGGCGCTGAGGGTCGTTCCCGTGACCTGATTGCTGTCCGCAGCCTGAAGGCCCGCGTCCACTACCCTGACGACGAAGTAGTACGTCGTCTTGGGTTGCAGATCGACCAACACGTGCTCCGTGACGGACTGAACGGTGATGCTCACAACGAGAATCCCCAGCTGGGCCGAGTCATTTGACCTGTAAATGTCATACCTGGCGAAATCCGGGTCCGCGTTCCCGCTCCACCGAAGTGTGAGGGAGTAGTCCGCAACGTTGAGCGGATCGGAAAGGAGTACAGGAATCGGAGGATTGTCATTCGGAAGCGTCTTGGCGGTCTCCTGGTTGGAGTCCGCGAGAAGACCACCGACATCCGTGACTCTGATCGTGAAGTAGTAGTTCGTGTTCTGGTACAGCCCCGTGACGATGTACGAGATCTTGTTGGCGGCGGTCAGTCTGGCAACCGATGGGCCAGGAGCTCCTGGGCTTGTTGACACGAGGATGTCATATGTCGCGAAGTCACTGTCCGAGTTCTCTGACCAGGTCAGGCGGAGCGAGTTGTTCGTGACCTCCGTCGGGGTGCTCAAGAGGACGGCCGTCGGCGGGAGGTTCGGCGGAAGCGTCGTGCCCGGGACCTGGTTGGAATCCGAGTACAGGAGGCCCGTGTCCACGACTCTCACGGTGAAGTAGTAAGTCGTGCTCGCAGAGAGCCCAGAGATTACGATGCCAGGGGAGAGTCGCGAGG
>JAJISH010000384.1 GCA_022848825.1 Thermoplasmatota archaeon | reverse complement strand
GGCCTGAGCGTCGCGTTCGACCTTCCAACGCAGATGGGGTACGACAGCGATCACACCATGGCGCGAGGCGAGGTGGGCAAGGTCGGTGTGGCCACAAGCTCCCTGAAGGACATGGAGGTCCTCTTCAGCGGCATCTCGCTGGACAAGGTGAGCACGAGCATGACGATCAACTCGACCGCCCCGATACTGCTCGCGGAGTACATGGCGGTCGCGCAGCAGCAGGGATCGCAGCCCGCCGCACTGCGGGGGACGGTCCAGAACGACGTGCTGAAGGAATACGTGGCACGCGGGACCTACATCTTCCCGCCAGAGGCCAGCCTGAGGCTGACGATCGACCTGATAGAGTACTGCTCGAAGGAGATGCCGCGGTGGAACCCCATCAGCATAAGCGGCTACCACATGCGCGAGGCGGGAGCGACCGCCGTGCAGGAGGTCGCCTTCACGTTCGCCAACGCGATAGCGTATATCGAGAGCGCTCTGGAGCGCGGGCTCAAGGTGGACGACTTCGCCCGGCGGCTCTCGTTCTTCTTCTGCGCACAGATCGACTTCCTCGAGGAGGTTGCCAAGTTCAGGGCCGCGAGGAGGCTCTGGGCGCACCTGATGAGGGACAGGTTCGGCGCGCAGGACGAGCGGTCCATGCTCCTGAGGTTCCACACCCAGACGTCCGGCGTGTCCCTCACCGCCCAGGAGCCGGAGAACAACGCCGTCCGCGTCGCCCTTCAGGCCCTGGCGGCCGTCCTCGGCGGGACGCAGTCGCTGCACACGAACTCCATGGACGAGGCGCTGTCGCTGCCCTCGGAGAAGGCAGTGAAGGTCGCGCTGCGCACCCAGCAGCTGATAGCGCACGAGAGCGGCGCTGCCAACACCATCGACCCGCTGGCGGGCGCGTACAGCGTGGAGTGGCTCACGTCCGAGATCGAGGAGCGGGTAAAGGACTACCTGAGCAAGATCGACGAGATGGGCGGGGCGGTGAAGGCGATAAAGAAGGGGTACATGCAGAACGAGATAGCCGACAGCGCGTACCGGTTCCAGAGGGAGGTCGAGGAGAAGAAGAGGCTCATCGTCGGGGTGAACATCCACCGATCGGAGGAGAGGACCATCGAGAGGTTGAAGATGGACCCCGGCATAGAGGAGCTCCAGGAGAAGTCCCTGGCGGACCTGAGGAGGAGCAGGGACCAGAAAGACGTGCAGGAAGCCCTGGACAGGCTGGAAAAGCACGCGGAGGACGGCTCCAACACGATGGCGCCCATCCTCGACTGCGTCCGGGCGCACGCGACCCTGGGCGAGATATCGGACGTGCTGAGGGGCGTCTTCTCGGAGTACAGGGCCCCGGATTTCGGTTAGGTGATGAGATGAAGATAGACCACATTGCGATAGCGGTTTTCAACCTGGACGAGGGGAGCAAGCGCATGGAGAACATCCTAGGCTCGAAGGCGATCGTGAGGGAGAAGGTCGAGTCGGAGGGCATCGAGGCGGTGATCTTCAAGGTCGGGACAACAAAGATCGAGCTCGTGTGCCCACTCTCCGAGGACAGCGTCGTGGCCAAGTTCCTGAGGAAGAGGGGCGAGGGGCTCCACCACATAGCCATGGCCGTCGACGACATGGACGAGGAGGTCGAGCGGCTGAGGTCCAAGCAGGTCACGCTCGTCGGCGAGGACCCGAGGGAGGGGGCGATGGGGCGCAAGGTCATGTTCATACACCCGAAGTCGACTCCTGGCGTTCTCCTGGAGCTCGTCGAGACCCCGAAGGGTGAGTGATGAGCGAGATATCAATCGAGGCGCACGACACTGTGACGTCAACGATGGACATCGCCCGCGAGCTCGCCCGCCAGGGTCGCGAGGAGGGCACCGTGGTCGTGGCGGGGACCCAGACCCAGGGAAGAGGCAGGTCCGGTTCGGAATGGTTCTCACCCAGAGGAGG
>JAJISH010000383.1 GCA_022848825.1 Thermoplasmatota archaeon | reverse complement strand
TCGTGTCGACCTCGAAGGTCTCTGGATGGCTCTCGAGCGATTCCACGAGTATCACGTCGATGGCCTCCGCCTCCACGTTCTCCGCGATCTTCCGCTCGTTCCAGCCTAAGGAGGCGAGCCTCTGCCTGAGCACGTTGGGGTTACATCTCAGGACGATCGAAATGTCAACGTCAAGGAGGTGAGAGAGATGCCCGTCCAGGAACACCAGATCATCCTGGAGGGACTTGACGAACTCGTTCAGCCTGTCCGTGTCGATTATGGCGGCTTCCCTGGTGTCATCTCTTCCCAGAACGAGTCCTATCTCTTCGGCCTCTCTGTTGAGGGCGAGCACTCTGTGTCCTCTCTCAGCGAGCGTTCGGCACGCCGAGCTCTTGCCAACACCAGGGGTCCCTGTGATTGCCACTAACACGCGTGATGGATTGACTCCTGCAATATATCTATTGTGGAAAAAAAGAAAAGGAAGGGTGGGAGCCTAGTGCTCCCTTCTTCTGTACGCTATCACGAGCAGAGCCACGAGGGTCATCGAGACCATTGCCAGTATGCCGACATCGGGGATTGACTCGATCTTCTCGATCTGTGGGGGCTCCACACCGCCCCAGCTCCTGACCGCAACATTCGTGAATCCGCTTGCTTCCTGATATCCTGCCTTCTCCACCATAGCTGTGACCCTGAAGTTCGTGTCGGACGTAACGTTTCCCTCGAAGGACGCCGACCACTGTCCATCGGTCACCTCACTGAGAGTGCCAAGAGTTGCGCCACCCAGGTCCACTGTCATGTGCACGGTACATCCAGGAACGTATAGTCCGTCCTTGTCCGTGATGACCGCACTGACCGTTGTTGCCTGACCTGAGTCGATTACGGGCGTCTGTGTGGAGACGACGACCTTCAGGGGGTTGTCTGCCGGATGCACAGTAACCTCGATGCCATCAGTCGATCCTGCGTACGTCTGCATGTATGCAGTTGCCTCTATCAGGACGTCTACGGAATCCGAGACGCTCGAAGCGAAGTAGTTGGTCTCGAAGGTGCCAAGCGAATCCGTCGTTCCAATTGCGGATTCGAAGGTGCCGATGCTCGCAGAGAGTTCGACATTCATCCCTGGGACAGCTGCGAAGTCCTGGTCAAGAACGCGCACAGTCACTGTAACATTGCTGCCCGATTCTACGGAAGGCTGCGATGTGGATACCGAGACCGAGAGAGAACCGGTCTGAGTCTTGTGGATGTTGATGGCGGACCAGAAGTTGAATATTCCTCCAACCATCTCCACACTGCCGTCCCATCTCTCTCTGTTGACTGCCTCGATCGCATCATATGCGGTGATTGGAACGAACGGAACCAACTCTGAGATTAGTCCGAGGGCTTGGTGGACGTACATCTGTCTGGTTGCTATGTCCAATTCGTCGTCTGCCGTGTCGAGTGCCGCCATGATCTCCGGGTGCAATACATCGTACCCGGCGAGCATGGGAATGTCCCTTATGGCCGCCGGTTCCAAGGGAAGCTTGTCCACATCGACGTAGACATCAAACCCGGAGGGATCCGTGGCAGTTGTGTTCAGCGTAATGTCGAGTCCCAAGCTGCTCAGCAACCCCTCGTAGTTATAGCCGATGTCGAATTTCCTTATGTCAACTGATTGGGAGGGTCCAAGCATGGTCATTTGGAGCGCGCTGCCATCTGGCCTCTCCCTCAGTCCATCGCCATCTCTGTCTAGGTAGTTCAGCTGTGTAAGCTCGGCAAGTGCTGGCATCGGGTTGCTTGCCTGTCTCCCGGTCGAGTCGAAATAGAATCCTGCATTGTACTCCGCTATTGATTGATTGTACCAGGGCTCATTGAAGGGACTCATCGGTGACTGGACTATCCTCGTGTTTGGCTCCATCAAATTGTATAGTTCCTTGTTCATGGCCAAGGCCAATGCTCTTCTGAGGTCGGGAGATGTCAGCTCGTCGATCGGATTGTAGGCAGCAAAGAGATATTCGAGGCCGTGACTGTAGTAAACGGCGAGGTGCGGCTCTTTGACTATGGAGGTTGGTGTGCCGCTCACATTGTACTCGTCTGTCGGATCATTGATGCCGAGGGTCCATCCAATGGAGTCTATATCCCCGTTTATCAGTGCTGATGCCGCCACACTTATGTTCTGATACACATCGAATATCATAGTGTCGAGGTAGGGCCGTCCGTTGAAGTACCCATCGTAGGCACCAATCGTAACGCTGTCCGCGGCGGCGCTGATCAGCTCGAACGGACCACATCCCTCATCTGGAGTGGTTTCACCGAGCTTGACAAGCGGCCTCTGGAGACCCTCCGTCATGAACTTCCCTCCGCCTCCACCAGAGAAGTCAAAGGAGACTTCTGTAACAGAGACTACGTCCACGATATAGCCACCATAGAAGCTCTCATAGGTGTATTCGACATCGTCTGCCTCAACCGCAGAGTCGTCATCGTGCCAGAGGACATCGGTTCTCAGGACAATGTCTACTGTCTGATCTCCCGTGTCTACTGACCAGCTGTCCGCAACCCAGGGCACAACCAAGAGCGTGACCGGGTCGAGGCGTCCCAGAGAATCATAGAGAAGGCCTATCACGTGGAGACTGGCTTCATCTGACACTGTACTCGGATTCAGGTCCAGAGTCGTGTCCTTCACGGCGACTCGGAAGTCTCCTCCATACATTCCAGAGAGTTCTTCTGGAGTTGCGGCAAAGGCAGAGGCAGCGAAGCTGAAGACGAAGAGCATCGCCAGTACACCTGCGAGTGCTCTCATGGCTCACCCTCCTCTGGGAACCTCGTTTCCTCAGGCGGCTCTTCAGGAGGAACTTCCTCAGGAGAAACCTCCTCAGCGGGAGGCTCTTCCGGCATCTCAATCTCCTCCAGAGGCTCTTCCTCCAGCATCTCCTCTTCCTCCGGGATTTCCTCTACAGCCTCCTCTTCCTCGGGCGGGATCTCCTCCTCGAAGACCTCTTCCTCAATCGTGGGCCTTCTTCCTATCATGAGCCCGATGAGGAGGCCAACTATCAGGAGCACAATGGCAAGAGCCAAGAGTATCACCGTCGTCCACGTCTGCTTGGTGACCTCGAACTCTGGAGACCATATGACGGACAAAGCCCGCGTGGCAGTGTTTCCCGCCCCGTCCTTTGCTATGACTGTAATCTCGTTTGTTCCGTAGCTCAGTGTGACCTGTTTGCTGAAGGCTCCTTGCGACGGTATTACTGGGAGACCGTTCACTGTTACGATTTCCACGTCGCTTGATACAGTTCCTGTGACGTTTATCATCGAGACTAAGGCCTCTCCCGTCAGTGGGTCAATGTTCTCCGCAAGGATGGAAGCTGTTAGTGTTGGGGCGACTGTGTCTTTGGTTATGACGGTGTCGTTGCTGGTGAACGTGTGTCCTGCAGCATCGTGGGCCTCTATTACAATGGTGTTCACGCCCTCTTCTAGTGGTATGGTTGTTTCGAAGGTTCCATCCTCTTTCACGGGAACCTCCTTTCCGGCGATAGTCAACTCGACAATCTCACTGAACTTCCCAGAGACAGTTAGAGTCTGTGCGTTTGTTGGCTTGCCTAGCGGTTCGGACGTAATCACCGGGTACTCCAGGTCGGGCGGAATCGTGTCCACTGTGATAAGCCTCGTCGCAGTAGCGGTGTTGCCAACAGAGTCCACGGCAACGACAGTGAGCCAATTGGCCCCCTCTCCCAGCTGGTCGAACATGTATGAGAAGGTCCCGTCCGAGGCCACCGGTACATCCTCGCTGCGGATTGCCACGGTCGTCCCGGATTCGGTTGTTCCAGTTATCATAATGGAATCTGTGGTTATGGTTGTGTCCGTGGACGGATAATCGATTTGAAGCAGCGGTATGGTCGTGTCAACGTAGAACTGCCAAGTGAATTCTTCCAGATTGCCAGCGGAGTCTCCAACCTGTGTCCTGACGGTATGCATTCCGTCGACAAGAGGTGCAGTCGGAATGTAGCTGACTGTCCCAGTCGCATAGCCGCCGAGATCAGAATCGAAGGTCACTGAGACCACCGACATGGACGTTATGTCGACGCCATCCAACCACAGGCTTATCGACGTCGAGTCCATCGTCCCGATGCTGTCAGAGAAGCCTGCCAGTATCGCAGGCGTGCTATCTGATGTTACTGAACCATCCGCTGGAAGCGTTTGCAGAACCTCGGGAGGAGTCATGTCCACGGTCAGAGTGACGGGAACGAGCAGAACCATCGCAAGTGGCGCATTCCCCGGTGAGACGAAGAAGGCCGCCTTGATGGGTCCCTCAGACGTTCCCTCTGGAAGATTCCATTCGAGACTCACAATCTCGCTGGAGTCTCCGGGAATG
>JAJISH010000382.1 GCA_022848825.1 Thermoplasmatota archaeon | reverse complement strand
TCACTGCCGTCGGAGCGGTGTTGCCCTCCAGCGTCACCACGGAAACCTGATTGGAATCCGAGTAGAGGGAACCGGTGTCCACAACGCGGACGGTGAAATAGTAGACGGTGAGCTGACTCAGCCCGGTCACCGTGTAAATGGTCTGTGAGCGGAACGGAATGGCATCCACCTTGGACCCCAGGCTCCCGAACGTCGTGGACTGGAATATCTCGTAGCTGAAGAAATCCGGGTCATTGTTCTGAGTCCAATTCAGGACGAGCGAGCTACTTGTCACATTGAACGGTGTATTGAGGATCACCGATGTTGGCGGAACGTTTGACGGAAGGGTCGTCCCCTCGACCTGATTCGAATCCCCATAAAGACCTCCTGTGTCCACGACGCGCAATGTGAAGTAGTACGTCGTGGACCCGCTCAGGCCGCCCACTATGTGCGTGGTCTGGGTCTTGCCTCCAATGATGTCGACCCTCGTTCCAGTGGACCCCATCACAGTGGACTGATAGATCTCGTAGCGGGCAAAGTCGGTGTCTCCGCTTTCCGTCCAGGAGAGCGCCATGGAAGAGCTGGTGATGTTGAAGGGGCTGCTGAGGGTCACGGCCGAGGGTGGCACATTCGGTGCAAGCGTTGTCCCGGTCATCTGGTTCGAGTTCGCATAGAGCCCGCCAGTGTCGACAACCCGCACGGTGAAGTAGTATGTCGTGGACGGATTCAGTCCCGTAACCACGAAGAGTGTTGAGAACTGAGAGGACACGGATGCGACGAGGCTGCCTAGCACACCCGATAGCTGGGATTGGTAGATGCCGTATCGGGCGAAATCCGTTGCCAGGCTCTGCGACCACGTCAGCGTCAATGACGTATCCGTCTCATCGGTCGGAGGATTGAGGGTCACCGGCGAGGGCGGGATGTTCTCCGCGAGCGTTACCGCCGAGACCTGATTGGAATCGGAATACAGACCCCCTGTGTCGTGGGCCCCGATGAGGAAGTAGTACGTCTCGCTAGGGTTCAGGCCCGCCGCCACATAGGACGTCACGTTCCTGGCAGACAGGGTCTCAATCAGCGAACCGGGCAGACCCATGACCTGCGAGCGGTACACCTCGTAGAAGGCGAAGTCCAGGTCCGAGTTCTCGCTCCACATCAGGAGCATCGAGTGCGCGGTAACATTGGAGGGATTCTGAAGGACGACCGGGGTCGGAGGTGCGTTCGAGGGCAATGTCGTGTCATTGACCTGATTCGAGTCGTTGTACAGACCTCCCGTGTCGACCACCCTGACCGTGAAGTAATAGGTCGTCGACTCGTTCAGTCCCGCGGCGTACTGCCATGTCATCAACCTGTCGGTTACGGAGGCGATCTGCGCGCCCAGAACGCCGCTCGTCTCGGACTCGTAGAGCTCATACATGGCGAAGTCACTGTCGTTGTTCTGGCTCCAGGTGAGCCTCATGGAGTGATCGGTGATATTCGTCGGGGAACCGAGAGACACCGCCTCGGGTGGCTCATTAACGACCCCCCCGGTGTTGTTCACCGTGATGCCAACCGACGTCACGTTCGAGAAGACGAGACCGTCGAACGATCTCGCGAAAATCAGATGGGGGCCGTTCGTGTGGAATGTCGTGTTCCATGAGTAGTTCCAGGACGTCGTGCCGTTCGCCAAGTCCCACGCTCCTGTGTCAATCTTGACCTGCACGTATTGGACGGTTCCGTCTGTGTCGCCGGCGATGCCTTGGATGACGTACTCTCCCGCGATCTCCTCGCCAGAGGGCGGGCTGACTATGTTGATGGTCGGCTTCTCGTTCTGCGGAGTGGGCAAGACCTCGACGGATTTTATCGCCATGTTGTTGCCGCTAAGTGCATCAGGTGGATCGACGTCGGACAGGACGGTGTATATCGAATGGTTCCCCGCTAGGTTTGTCGTGTCCCAGTCCACCTCGTAGTAGACGGAACTGCCAACGACCAGGTTCGAGACCACCTGGGTCGAACCTATCTGGTCGTTGTACGCGGGATCGTTATCGAAGAACCTCACGTTCGCGGAGGTGATGTTCAGCGACCCGAGGTTCCTGACAGTGACTCCCACCTGGATCGTGTCACTCTCCGTCGGGTTCGGGTCGGAGAGGACTATGTCCGCATTGATGACCGAGAGATCGGCCGTCGATACAGCCAGGGTATACGGTGAGCTTCCCGAGAGCGGATTGGTCACCACGATGAGGTAGGTTCCGTTGACCGCGGGAACGTAGACTATGAACTCGTCCGCTCCCGCCACCCTCGTCACGCTGCTGGCATCGAAATCCTCCTCCGACCGGTACTGGCCCCTGACAAGGTAGAGGTCGTAGTCGAAACCAAGAGGAACGTACAGGGAGATGTTGTAGCTCACTCCAATCGAGAGGTTCACCTGGAATCCATCGACGATTTCAGCGGGCGAGAAGCTCCCTGACCGCTGAGTTCCAACATCTATGTCGCCTATGCCAGTCGCAGTGCCGTTCTCCACCTCAAGGTTGAACTCGTAACCGTAGGCGGGATGCGTCACCTTCGGGTAGAACGTCGTACTGGAAGGCAGCCCGTGGCCGTCCATCGTCAGGAAAGCAACGTCGTCGTCCGGATAGGACTGGGCGCTCGCCAACGAGGAGACGTAGTTCGGATTGTCATATAGGTCGAGGTCGTACGAGAAGGTCGAAAGGTGTGAGACGGATTTGACCGCGACGAGGCCGTAGTGGTCTGGGATGACCTCCATCGCGAGCTCCTCGGAAGACGCAGCGGACGGGCCGTATGCCAGGTGAGTCCCGACGCCGGTGTCCTCTGGATATGCGTTGACGGTTACCGTGTACGCTCCCGAGTCAGAGAACTTGTTTACCGCCAGGATCAAGCAGTGCGCGGACTCCGTCGTCGCCAGGATGAGGCGCTCATCCGCACCCGCCACAGTCGAGTTGCTTGCCACCGAATCCTGGTCCGTCACGATGGATCCACAAGCCGCGTACAAGTCGAAATCCTCGCCCACGGGAACACTGAGCGTCACGTCGTAGGTGAATCCTGTCTGGAGCTGGATCTGATAAGCATCCAGCAACTCCCCTGAGGTGAACGTGCCGCCCATGGGAACGTCGAAGACAAGGTCCTGAACGCCTGCCAGGCTTCCGTTCTCGATCTCCAGATGATATGCATACTCTGGTGCCACGTTGTCGACCTTCGGGTAGTACGTCGTGGGTGTCGCGAGTCGGTTCCCATCGACCGCGACGAAAGAGAAATCGTAATCCGGATGGGATTCTGTGTGCGCGAGCGACGAGACGTAATTCGGATTATCGTAAACGTCGAGCGAGTATCCGTTGTTCGAAAGATGTGAGACGGACTTGACTCCAATGACAGCGAAATGGCTAGTGTCCACGTCCATTACGAGCTCCCGCGAAGTCGCGGCTCCCCGTCCCCTGAGCAGGTAGGCGAGGGCACCATCGTCCTCTTCATAGTAATCCACACCCAGAGTATAGCTCGATGCACCGCCGACTGGATTCGTCACTATCAGTGCGCAGTGGCCCGTTCTGTTCGTCGCGAAGATCACTCTCTCATCGATCCCCGCAACGGGCGATACTGAACCGAATGAGTAGTTGTCGGACTCGAGGTCCTGGCATATCATGAACAGGTCGAAGTTGTAGCCCGCCGGAACGTCCAGCCAGGCATCGTATACAACGTCCTTCTCAAGGGATATCTGATATGAATCGAAGACCTCTTCCGAGGTGAAGTTGCCCCCTCGGACCGTGGAGGGGACGATCTCGGGGACAGCGCCCAGGCTGCCATTCTCCATCTCTATGGCGAAGCTGTGGCCCTGCGTTGAGTGGTACACCTGAGGATAGTACGTCGCGTTCGAGCCCAGCAGGTGGCCATCGACCACGATGAAGGCGACGTCATTGTTCGGGTACGCCTCGCCGTATGCCAGAGGACTGACGTAGTTGGGGTTGTCGTAGATCATGAGATACCACGGATCGGACCCCTGATGCGTTATCGCTCTGGCCGCCACGACACCTATGTGTTGCTGGTTCACTTCCATCGCGAACTCTGGGAAGGAAGCTGCGCCCGTGCCATAATACAGGTTGGTTGAGACGCCCTCGTCCTCAGGGAGGGTGTCCACAGTTATCGTGTACTCTGACGTGCTGGCGAATGGATTCGTGACAACCACGGTGCACCATCTGTTGCTCTTCGCAGCGAAGACAAGCCGCTCTGTCGCGGTCCCTGACCTGGTGAGGCTTCTAGCAGCATCCTCATCTGTCACAATGTCACCGCAGGCCGCAAAGATGTCCAGGTCCGCCGATGAGGTCACGCTCAACGTGATGTCGTACGTCACGCCCGTCTGCAGCTGGAT
>JAJISH010000381.1 GCA_022848825.1 Thermoplasmatota archaeon | reverse complement strand
CTGAAAAGAGCAATCTCTTGCGCCTCATCCCCGGTGAGATTCTCCAATAGGACGTAACTGCTCGTGTAGGCCCAGTAACTTCCGAAAAGAGCTCCGTCATCATCTATCCACTGCGTCGGTTGGTTAGAGCTTCGAGGATTCCCTCCAGGGGGAAGCACCAACTCCAGACTCTCATCTTCATCCGAGTTCACGAATATCACGCTTATGGGGTAAAGCGGATACCAGCTAGTCACGCCAAAGATCCCTGTCTTCCACAGCAGGTTCCCCCCACTGTCAAATGCATACACATCGCCGCCCTTGTCGCCCTCGGCCGTTGTCCCTGTCACGATTGTCTCCGCGAATCCATCGAGGTCGATGTCCCCCACACCGATTACTCCCTTATCGAGCAGGACCTCTCTGGACCAGAGCTCCGTTCCATCGGCGCCGATGACCTGGAAGGTGTTGTTGTCCGCCTGACCATGCGCGCGGTCACCTTCATTCAGGTCATCAGGGACTATGGCGACATCATCAAGTCCATCACCGTCGATGTCTCCTGTGTCCGCGTTGAAGCTCATATTGTCGCGGACAGGAACACGCCATAGAATCGGACAGAGAGGCACCCCGAAATCCTCGACTTCCACATTCGACTCACTCGTGGCATCGTTGGAGTAGTCGGGAAATGAAGCTGTAGACCCGACACAGACAAGGATGACAGAGAGCCATGCAATCAACAGTTTCGACATAGTATCCCTCCACTGGACAACTGATTGACCTACAGTGTATTTCATGGTTTCCATCTACACGGGCGTTCGTATGAGAAATGACGTCCTCCAATGAGAACTGCGACTCTTCACCTCCTATTCCGCTTCCGCATTTCTTCTACTTCGCGGACGAAACCTCCGAGCTGCCGAATCTCCTCCTTCATTTCCTCAAAGAGTTCCCTCGCAACGACCTTCTACTATATGCTGAATTGAATATTCCCCCTCGGGTATTTACTGAGATTTCCGTGGCCCGTCCTTTTTGTCAACGATAACATGCACCCCATCAAAACTAGTGCTTCCATGGACTTGCAATCGTTTGATAATCTCCTCCATCATCTCCTCCTTGACCTTCTCAACATCAAATCCTACATTGGTGACTAGGGGGATATCTTCGGGTGTAAGGTCCTCCGGAAGGAGGTCTTCTACGGGACCGGGAGGAGGAAGAGGCTCGTACCCCAGCTTGTCGGCGACCTCTGCGATCTGCTCTTCGGCTCTTCTAGAGACATATCGTAGAGGCATGGGGCTCCCCCTCGTCCAACCGAGCCATTGTCTCAGCGAGTCATCAGGCGTACCACGACGTTTCAGGAAGGTCGCCCGGGCGTGTCTGAAACTGTGGGGATGGCATGGCTTCTCGATCCTCGCTTTCGATGCAGCCACCTTCACGATGCCTCTGATACCCTTTGTTCCAAGCGGGGATATCGGTCCTCTGCGTTTCGATAGAAAGAGGGGGGTTTCGGGACTGTCACTATCAGGATAGGCCCTGCGGGCATTGAGCCACTGCAATAGGAATGGAGAGGCTTCATAGAGAGGTATCCGACGTTCCTCACCACGCGTTTTCTGCTTTCGGAACCAGACAGAGTAAACTGGCTTTCCTGTTTTGGGATTCTTTCTTTGCTCCAGCTTGACATCGCCAAGTTGGACGGCGGCGATCTCATGAGAACGAGCACCCGTATCCCATAACATAGCCAGGATTGCCCTGTCTCTTAGGTCCGTGGTTACTTCAAGCATGTGTTGAATGTCGTCCCTTCCGAGGACCTTTGCAGGGTCCTGCCACTCCTTCTTGCTCTTTCTCCGATTGAGACGGATGCCCGAGATAAGGCCTTCTTGCCCGTTGGAGCGTAGGAAGTCTCTCAGGACATGTTTGTAGAGACCCGGGTCCCTATAGCGATCCTGCACATCTACGAGCAGGCTCATGACATCTTTTCGCTTGCACTCGAGAAGGGGCTTCGAACACATCTCCGAGAGGGCCTTGAGAGAGAAAGCGTAGTTGCGAACCGAGTTTCCCGTCAGCCCCGAAGCCCGCTTCTCTAGGATCCACTCTCTCGCCGATTCGCGGTCCTTTTCAGATATCCTAGCAAGGACCCTTTCGACTACAGCACTATAGCTCCTTTCCATAGGTGATAACTTCACGAAGTGATATACCAGACTAGTATAAGTAGGTTCGTTAACTTAAGCCGTTCATAAGAAATTATCCGCCTGCGGCCGCGGCGAGCAGGATCACTTCATCGCCGTCCTCCATCTCCTCCTTCATCGTGGCCTCCGTCAGCGGTCTTCCGTTGAGTATGACGTTGATGGAGTAGTCGATGCCCCCATCCTTGGCAAGTATAGCCTCGCCGAGCTGGGTGTTCTTCCTTCCTGCCTCCTTTACCAAACTCTCGACGCTACCGCCAGCGAATTCGACCTCCAACTCCGATTCACCAACGATCTGCCTGAGGGAGCTCAAAAGGCGGAGCCTGACCTTCACATCTGATTCCATCCAACGCCTGTATAAATAGCTTGGCCTGCCAGAACACCTGGACATGCGGCCGAAGCGAGGAAATCTTTTTATGACTCAATCCGATGAACTAGCGGAGTTCGGATGCGAGTTGGCCTAGTCATAGGTGGAGCTGTCCTTTTCGCTATCGGTGTCTGGTTTCTTACTTCTTTCTGGTTCTTCTCTTCCTTGAGCATCATCTTCATCATTATCGGTTTGCTGCTAATCGTTGCAGGGGCTGCCCTGCCCTCAGAGGACACGGCCGCTGCCGAACGACAAAGGAGGCAGATGGAAGGGCTATCAAATCAGATCCTCAACCTGGAAGAGACGCAGGGGAAGATGCTGGGACGGTTGTGGGCCAGCGAGGAACGCCAAAGGAAGATGATTGAGCGGATATGGAGACTCGAGAAAGGTGAAAGGCTCGAGGCCGACGTCAAGGTCGAAGAGAAGGTTCCGGCAGAGAAGGTACCTGAACCCGAATTCGTCCCACGACCGTTCCCCGCCGAGTACTTCGAGGCCGTGCCCGAACGCGCCGCTGAGGAGGAAATGATCGAGGATGTGCTTGAGGAGGAAGAGCCGGTCGCGGAGGAGCCCTGGGAGGCAATCGCGGAGCTCCCTGAGGAGGAAGAGCCGCGTCCTGAGATCTCCAGGCCGAAACCCGCTCCCGAAGGGATCTCACGCATCGAGATGGTCCTCGGCGAGAAGTGGTTCCTGTGGATTGGTGTGATCCTCCTCGCCATCGCATTCGCCTTCATCCTGGCCATCACGATCCCCACAATGACTCCTGAACAGATCGTCACCCTCAACTTCGCGGTCGCCATCGGCGTCGGCCTCCTCGGGGAGTACATCTACACGAAACAGGGTCTGCACAACTACGCGAAGGGTCTGGTGGTAGCCGCCTTCGCCATAGGGCACATCGGAGTCTGGGGTGGCGGTTTCTTCCTCCAGATCGAGGGGTTCCCGTGGCACTACATCCTCGGGGCGCTCCTGGCCCTCGAGGTCCTTGCCGCATTTCGATACCACTCCCCGCTTCTCACGATCCAAATGGGCTTCCTCTATCTCGGCTGGATCGTGTGGTTGAGGTACCTGCAAACGCTCGAGGCCTTCGCTTTCGCGCTCCTCCTTTCCGTCGGCGCTGTGCTGGTGATAGTCATTGCGTACGCGCTGAAGGATGCCTTGGCGACGCTTGTCCTGGCCTTCGCCTTCGACGGAGTGGCACTCCTGTCCTTCAGTCTCGCCGGCTCCTATGC
Source organism: Thermoplasmatota archaeon (assembly GCA_022848825.1). Lineage (GTDB taxonomy): Archaea > Thermoplasmatota > Thermoplasmata > RBG-16-68-12 > JAGMCJ01 > JAGMCJ01. The sequence continues at coordinate 784 of JAJISH010000381.1, read as the reverse complement.
TTACATTCCTGTCCTCGCCATCGGGCTCGTCACGGTTGCGGTCGTGACGATGTTCCGCTGGGAGAAAATCCCGATGCCCCGACCAGAGGTCCGCATCACGGTATGGGCTGTCGGCATTATCCTCACATACTCGATACTCTTCGCGAACATTCGAGCTATTGACGACCTAACGGTCCTGCTGACCTTTGCGACTCTGACAGCGGCCTTCGCAGCCTCGGAGATCCTAGCGCCGGATGACAAACTGACGCTGGTCTTCGCCGGGTTGATCGGCATCCTGACGCTCCCCACGTCTCTTCTGATGGTGAGGGGCGAGTTCGCCCTCTTTGTGTATCCGGTGCTGCTCGCCGTCCTCGGTTTCGTGCGCCCTGTGAGAGGTCTTGCCTGGCTGCCAAACATCGTCTACGTCAGCCTCCTGGCCTTCGCGATCAGCCCTCCATTGGTGGACCCGGCTGTGCAGATGTCGATAGTGTGGGCGCTGATGTTCGGTACGCTTGCCCTGCATGCGTTTCTTCAGGAAAGGGCTGGCTACTTCGGGGTGCTGGAAGGCGTTCCGACGGATTTCCACGTCCCGGTGTTCGTCCTGCTCCTAACGTACTTCACGTTGACGTCGTTCCCGGATCTGGTTCCTGAGGCTCTCTACATGGTCGCCATGCCGCTGAGTCTCATACTGAGCCGCAAGTGGAAGGAGATTCCACACCTCGCACTCATGATGGCGGTGGTGACCTTTCCGGCTCCGTTGTTCTTGGCGAGAGGGGAGATTGCACTCTTCCTGTTTCCCGCGATG
>JAJISH010000380.1 GCA_022848825.1 Thermoplasmatota archaeon | reverse complement strand
AGGACTCCGCTCTGGACACCGTGGAAGTCAAGTCCAACCAACCGCCAGAGGCGACGGCAGGCGGTCCCTACATCGGGTACGAGGGCTCACCCATTGTGCTCGACGGAAGCGGCTCCTCTGACCCGGACGGGGACCCGATCGAGTACCGATGGGACCTGGACGGCGATGGGATCTGGGACACGAGCTACTCGAGCTCTCCGACATACACTCACACTTGGGACGACGACTGGACCGGCACGGTGATACTGGAGGTCACGGACGGTGAGGAGACCGACGGGGACTCCGCGAGCGTGACGATCTTCAACGTCGCTCCGACCCCCGAATGGACGAGCCGCAGCAGTGACGGGACGATGCTAAGTCCTCCATATCCAGAAGGAAAGGAGATACTCTTCGAGGCGACAGTCTCCGATCCTGGCATCTATGACACCTTCACGTACGAATGGGACCTCGGGGACGGCACTATCCTCCTCGATGCGGGGCCATCGGTCACGCACACGTACGGTGATGATGACATCTACATCGTCGTTCTCACAGTGACGGATGACGACGGCGGCGTGGGGATAGACGACACTCCTCCGCTGGACACTACCAACGAGAATCCTGTGGCATCCATCGACATGCCGTTCTGCATCTTCAGCGAAGGAACCTACCTCTGCGAGGCGATAGGACAGTTCACGGACCCGGGATGGCTCGACACGCACTCTGCGGTGTGGGAATACGGAGACGGCACCTACGAAACCGCAGTTCTGACCGGGGAGAACGATCCACCCGATGCCACGGGGATGAACATCACATCCCACACGTACGGGGACAATGGTGTCTACACAATCACATTCACGGTCTTGGATGACGACGGAGGAGTGGGCACCGCCTCGGCGGAAGTGCAGGTTCAGAATCTGCCTCCCTCCTTGGACATGATCGCTCCTTCATCCGTGAACGAGGGAGAGGACTTCGTCCTCGGAGTCACCGCCACTGACCCGGGAAGCGATGACCTCATAATCAGCATAGACTGGGGAGACGGGACCTCGGAGACTGAGACGCACTACAACAACGGCATCGGCCCCGACCCACCGAACAGCGGCGAGGGAGTGTATCCTTTCACTGTGTATTCGAACCTCACCCACACGTATGGAGACAACGGCGGCTTCACGATTCAAGTGACGGTCGAGGACGACGATGGCGGGAGCGTTCAGGAGATTGTCACGGCAGATATACTCAACCTCCCGCCAGAGATTGTCCTCCTCGCGGTTCCCTTGTTCGCCAACGAGGGCGAGGAGTTCACAGTAATCCTTCCCGAGACCGGCATCAAGGACGCGCTCGATATAGCCGAACGCATAAGGAGGGGGGTCGAGGAGGAGGGGCTCCATATCGACAAGCCCGGGGGAGCGCTGACCGTAAGCATCGGGGTGGCCGAGCTAACCGGTGAGATCAAGGACGCAGAAGGGCTCATAAAGGCGTCGGATAAGGCCCTCTACAGGGCCAAGGAGCTCGGAAGGAACCGGGTATCGCCTGACCTGTAAAAAAACTATTCGGGCGGCAGGCCATTGCGGACGCGGCAGGCGGGCTCCTCGTTA
>JAJISH010000038.1 GCA_022848825.1 Thermoplasmatota archaeon | reverse complement strand
ATCGTGAAGTACTTCAAGCCCGACAGGTCCATGACCATCGAGAAGAGCCTGAGAAAGGTCGGGCTGTCCCCCGAGGATATCACGACCGTCGTCAACACGCATCTTCACGTGGACCACTGCGGCAACAACCGTCTCTTCAAGGGCGCCAGGTTCGTCGTCCAGGAGATGGAGCTCGCCTACGCGGAGAACCCCCACAGGTTCCAGAAGGGAGCGTATGTCACGAGCCTCTTCGACGCGTCCAGGTTCAGGACCGTGAGCGGCACTCACGAGCTCACGGAGGACGTGACGCTGATGCCGACACCAGGACACACTCCCGGGCACCAGTCCGTGATAGTCGAAGGCGACAAGCGATACGTCTACTGCGGGGACATCGCGCCCCTGAAGGAGAACTACGAGAGGCGGAACATAGTAGGAGTCCTCCACAACTCCGTCGAGGCCCTGTCCTCCTTGGACGCGCTCAGGGAGCTGGGCGGGCGCCCGATCTTCAGTCACGACAACGAGCAACTGGCTCTCTGAGACAAATCCTTTTTATATCTCCTTCACGATATGTATCACGAGGATTGGAGGGTGTAATCTATCCGGGTCGCCAGACTTGGGTATCGCTTTCCTCATCGAGGTGTTCCCCTTGCAGGAAGGAGACCTATCTGGTATAGCCAAGAGAATCGTGAGGAACTCGCTCACTGTGAAAGAGGACGACATGGTCTGGATCGATACCTGGCACCATACGATAGAACTGGCCAGTGAGATGGCTTTGGAGTGCAGGAAGCTCGGAGCCGTCCCTCTCATCACTCTGGACACGGATGAATTGTATGAGAGGACTCTAACGGAGGTCCCCGTTGAGTTCCTGAGAAAGACGCCAAGGCATCAGCTCAAGGCCCTGGACGAGGTCACCGTGAGCATCGCCCTGGCGGGCCCTGAGAACCCCGAGATGTTCCACAACGTTGACACGAGCAAGATGGCGGCCATAAGGGAGGCCTACAGGCCGATAGAGAAGAAGGTCATCGACAGCAGCATCAGGGGAGCGTTCGTGACGCTGGGCCTGATCACTCCCGAGAGGGCATCCGTGTACGGCTTCTCGATAGAGCACTGGAAGCGCGCGGTGAACGAGGCCATCGATGTCGACTACGACCTGATGTCCCAGCTGGGCAAGAGGATCGCGGACATCCTCGCGCAGGCGAAGGAGGTGCGGATAAGCTCGGAGAGCGGGACGGACCTGCGCTTCCAGATGGCGGGACGGAGGGTCCACATAGAGGACGGGGTCGTTGACGATCAGGATGTCGCGAGCGGCAGGCCCTTCACGAACCTGCCAACTGGCTACGTGACAGTGGCCCCGCAAGAGGACAGCGCCGAAGGGAAGGTGCTCTTCGACTGTCCGCAGGCGTCCCTGGGAAAGATGATAGAGGACCTGGAATGGACGTTCGCCGAGGGGAAGCTGAGGTCATACGAGGCGAAGCAGAACGTGGACGCGTTCAGGAACCTTCTGGAACCTGGAAAGGGCGAGAAGGACAGGATAGCCCGCTTCAGCATCGGGATCAACCCGAAAGCCCAGATGATCGGCTACTTCGACGACCAGACCGTTCTGGGAGCCGTCTCCGTAGGCATCGGGGACAACCTCTCTCTGGGCGGGGATAACGACAGCACATTCGACTTCGCGGGAACGGTCCTCCATCCGACGGTCGAGGTGGACGGAAGGATCATACTGGACAAGGGTAGACTGAGCCTCGGGAAGGTCGACTAGCCGACCTCCTCCCTTCTCGGTCGGCTGCACACGGCGTACTCATCGCCGTCAAAAAAGACCTCGAGTTCCGGGTTCTCTTCCTGGATCTCCTGTATCTTGTCAAGGACGTCCTTCAGCGTGATTGACGAGTCATTCTTGTCGATCTTCAGATGAATCTTCTTGTCCATTGCTATCCCATCCACCCTTTTGCCGAAGGCTGGGAACCCAGGATGACTTCCGGTTTTTGCCATGATATTCTCCGTATTTATATGTTGGCGTTCATGCTGGGAGAACCTCTGTGAAAGTTATTTATAGTGTCGCCCTAATATAGAATATGTCGACAACAAATGGCGAGCCAGCGGCCGCCATAACGCCTCTAGAGGTGCATGATTGGCAAGCGAAGACAAGAAGAAGGCTAGTGCCAAGAAGGATTCTGCAGAAGCGGGTGTCTGCGCCGTGTGCGGGGGTCCTTTGAACCCGCAGGATCAGTGTACCATATGCGGGACGCAATCCAAGGACATCTCAGAGAAGAAGGCCGGGAATCCCGGCCCTGAGAATCCTGCGCCGAATCCTGAACCATCCGTTGCCAGTCCGAGTACGCCCGAAGATCCTTCCAGGGAGGACGCAGTCAAGGTTTTCTCGAACATAAAAGGTGTCGGTGAATCGAAAGCCGAGATCCTGTTCGATAATGGCTATTCCTCTCTGGAGGATCTGAAATCCGCCGCCCTGGAGGACCTCTCCGCCATCAATGGTATCGGGGACAAGCTTGCGGAAACGATCATGAACAACATCCTCGAGCCCACCGAACCCGCGGAGGACAAGAAGGACCCAGGGGGCCTGACCGATTGGTTGTCCGGTGATTCGGACGACGCTCTCGGCGTCTGGCTCGGCGGCGATGCGCCCGAGCAGAAGAGCCCTGCGCCGGCCGAAGCGGCCAGCGACGGTGAGGATGACACTATGGGAGCCCTGCGCAAGTGGCTGACCGGAGAGGAGGACGCGCTCGAAACCTGGCTCGGAGAGTCTGGAGCCGCCCCAGTCGGGGAGGTAGTTGAGAGCAGAGAGCTCCTTGAAAGACAGCAGGTCCTCAACGATCGAGAGGATGACATCAAGCGCAAGGAAGACGAAGTCGACGGCATGAGCATCGAGCTCAATGAACTGAAGAAGATCATAGAGAAGGAACTGGAGGCAGTCCGTACGGGCAAGTTCGACCCGATGAAGCTCATCGAGGAGACCGCCGAGCTCAGCAAGAACCTGCAGACCGAGGTCCGCAAGAGAAAGCAGCTGGAGGAGGACATCAGCCACCTGAAGAAGGGAACATCTGCCGTTGTCAAGTACATGAAGGAGCAGATGGTCCGCGGCGGAGGTCCCGCCGTCAAGAAGAAGCTGGCCGAGGAGGGTGCGGAGAGGAAGAGACTGCAGATCGAGCTCGACAGGATGGGCACGTTGACGGAGAACATGAAGGCCGAGCTGGAGGGAAAACTGGACGAGATGCCCGCGAACAAGAAGGTCCTGAAGGAGAAGGAACTGGCGCTCGTAGAGAGGGAAGCCGATATCAAGGCGAAGGAGGACCAGTTCGAAGCGTACGAGCGGGCGGTCCAGAACGGAGAGCTAGCTCCCGGTGGCGGGTCAACCGAGCACGAGCTGGAACTGAGGCTTCAGGCCGAGCTGAGGGAGAAGGAGAAGGACTTCCTTGAGAAAGAGGACGAGCTGAGGAAGAAGATCATACATCTCGAGGGGGAGATCCAGACTTCCAGGATCGAGGAGAAGCTTCGTAAGGACAGCCAGGATCTGCGACAGCTTTCCGAGGTCGAGATAGACGAGGTCCTCATAGCCAAGGAGAAGGACCTCCAGGCAAAGGAGAAGTCAATCCTCCTCAGGGAGGAGGAGATCGACAGGCTCAAGGATGAGCTCAAGGACAAGGAGGACGAGCTCCAGAAGGTCAAGGAGCCCCTGTCCTACAAGGAGGAGGAGCTCCTGAGGAGAGAGGAGGACCTGCTCTACCGAGAGAAGAGGCTGTCGGCAGAGAGAAGGAAGGTCGAGGAGGCGAAGGCGTCCTCCATGAACATCGAGGAGCACGACATGAAGGAGCGCCTCGAGTCCCTCAAGGTGGAGATCGCGAGAAAGGAGGACGAGGTCAGGGCCAAGGAGAAGTATCTGAAGTCCAAGATGGAGGAGCTCCGCCTGCGCGAGCAGGGCCTGATAGAGGAGGAGATCGACGCCCGCGAAGAGGAGAGGATGCTCGAGTTCAAGGTCGAGAAGGTCAAGACGGGAACTCCGAGACTCGATGACCTGCTCCTGGGCGGGATACCGTTCGGTTCGAACGTCCTCATCTACGGCCCGCCGTTCGTGGGAAAAGAGGTCGTTGCCAACGGGTTCATGGCCGAGGCCCTCAGGAAGGGCATCCCGACGATATGGGTGACGACGGAGAAGATGCCCTCTGACATAAGGGAGGAGATGGGCGCGGTCGTCTCCGGATATGAGGAGTACGAGAAGCTGGGTCTGGTGAAGTACGTGGACTCCTACTCCAAGAGCATGGGCGAGGTGGACGAGGACCCGTACACAGTCTACTTGGAGGACCCGACCGACTACAAGGCCATACTGAGCGCAGTGGACAAGATCGCGAAGGAGATCCTCAAGAACCACAAGTACTACAGGCTCGTTTTCCGATCCGTATCAACCCTCATCGCATACCTGGACTCGACGTCGATATTCAAGTTCCTGCAGGCCTTCGCCGGAAGAAGGAAGAGGCACAAGGCCGTCGCACTGTACATAATCGAGAAGGGCATGCACACCGACCAGGAGATCCAGATGATAGGGAGCATGATGGAGGGCATGCTGGACTTCAAGGTCGAGCAGCTCAAGTCCCTCCTGAGCGTCAAGGGTATCGGTGACGTTCAGTCAAGGGCATGGATAAAGTACACGTACAGCAAGCACGGAGTGAACATAGGGTCCTTCTCGCTGGACCACATCAAGTAGCGTCAGGCAATCTCGATGCCTGAGCTCTCCTTCGGTTTTCCACCGATTCTTATTGGAGGGAGCGGAACCGGCGGGGGCAGTCTTATGTCCCTCGCGATTACCACTGCTTCGGGGATGCAGTTGTTCATGATCGCCTGATGGACCTCGGTCGCCACCTTGTCAGGCATCTTTCTCTGGTTCCTCCACTGCACCACGATCTCCTTCGCATCGCCCTCGTACACGAGGCTCCCTTCGATGGATATCACGCCCAGCCCCTGGTAGTTCGCCATGAACCGGAAGTCGATCACCGCCTCGTTCTTGCTTTTCTCCGTAACGGAGGTCACGGAGCTGTTGTGGTCTATCCTGACGTTTCTCGGCTTCTCGCCCAGCTTGGAGAATCTCTTCCCCTCGATGGCCAACAACTCAAAATGCTTTACTGGCATGCGGTTCTCCCCTTAATAGCAGGTATCAGTAGATAGAGCTTTCGGTTTTCTCCTAAAGGCTTATTTCTGCTGCTGGGTTCTACTTCCTGAGGTGCTGACATCTACATCGGCGTCGACGACACGGACTCCCTGTCCGGGATGTGCACGACGTATCTCGTGTCCGAGATAATCAGGGAGTTCGACGACTTGGACTTGATCGGATACCCCAGGCTGGTGCGTCTGAATCCCAACATACCGTGGAAGACCAGGGGCAATGGCGCCATCTGCGTCAGGATGGGCCGCCGAGGCGGAGGGAGGCTCTTCGCGGGCGAGATCTCGGGGACATCGGTGTTCGCCTTCGAGAGAGAGCTTCCTGGTCCCATTCCAGACGATGCGGTCGAGCGGCTGTCCAGTATCCTGGAGACATACGCTCATTTCCACGAGGACAAGACCAATCCCGCCTTCGCGATACTGCAGAGGAAGCCCAGTCCGTCGTTGTACTGGCGAGCCGTGAGGGGACTCGTGACCCTCCCGGAGGTCGAGAGGATGGTCACCGGCCTCGGCGAGACGAAGAAGTACAAGAACGGCAGAGGGCTGATCGGTGCGTGTTCCGCTATCTCCTGGATGCCCAGGGACAGGACGTATGAGGTCATCACGTACAGAGAACGTTCGAAATGGGGGTCTCCTCGGAGGATATCGGACGAATCCGTGAAGGGAATGGACACGAAGACCCGGTGCACGTTCAACAACTACGATTATCTGAATGAGAGAGTCGCGATCGCCCCAAACTCTCCGTGCCCTGTCCTCTTCGGGATCCGGGGAGACGAGCCTGGTGACCTGCTGGATGCCATGGAGATGATAGACTCAGAGGACATCGACAGATGGCATCTCTTCCTGACCAATCAAGGAACGGACGACCACCTGATACGAAAGCGAATCAGCGACATCGGGGAGTACGAGTCCGTGATCGTTGCAGGAAGAGTCACCAGGGAACCCGCAGATATCGTAGGGGGTCACGTCGTCTTCGAGATCGGTGACGGCACGGGGAGTGTCGAGTGCACCGTGTATGAACCGTCCAAGCAGTTCAGGGATGTCGGCAGGACGCTCACCCTCGGGGACGAGGTCCGGGTCTTCGGCAGCGTGAGAGCTTCGCCGAGGACGATCAACCTGGAGAAGATCGAGATACTGAAGCTCGGGGAGAGGCTCCGGAAAACTGGCAATCCAGCATGTCCCAAGTGCGGGAAGTCGATGAAGTCCCTCGGCAAGGGGTCCGGTTATCGCTGCAGGAAGTGTCACACAAAGGCCGAGGAAGGCTCGGCGAAGGTCGTGAAGGTCAAGCGGGAGCTGGAACTGGGTCACTATGAACCGCCAGTATGCGCGAGGAGACACCTGAGCAAACCACTCTCAAGGACGGGCGTCGTGGGGAACGATCTTGCTTCCCTGACTAGGACGCGTCCTTGATGCAGCTCTCGAGGACATCCAGACCTGAATTGAGCTCCTCCTCGGTGATGTTGAGGGCCGGGATGTACCTGATCGCGGACTTGCCCGCAGGCAACAGGATGAGCCCCCTCTCGTAGGCGAGCTTGACGATCTCGTTCCGCTCCTTGACCGCGAACTCCTTGGTCGCCCTGTCCTTGACAAACTCCGTTGCCCACATCAGGCCCAGGCCTCTGTTGTCGCCCATGATGGGGTATGTCCCGGCCATCTCATCCAGCCGGTCCTTGAGCACCTTACCCATGCGATTCGCGTTGTCCAGCATGCCCTCCCTCTCGATCAGCTCTATCGTCTTCAGGGCCGCGGCACAGGCGACGAGGTTCCCGCCGAATGTATTCGAGTGCGCACCCTGCACGCCGAAATCGAGCTTCTCGTCCAAGATGACAGCTCCCATGGGCATCCCAGATGCGATCCCCTTCGCCGTATAGAGGATGTCCGGAACGGTATTGGAGTGTTCGATGCCGAACATCTTCCCCGTTCTCCCGAACCCCGCTTGGACCTCATCATCCACGAGCAGGATCTCGTGCCTTCTCGCTATGCTCGCAATCTCGTCAATCCAACCCTTCGGTGGAACGACGTATCCTCCCTCGCCCTGCACTGGCTCAATGAATATCGCCGCAACGTCTTCTGGCGGCACATGGGCCTCGAAGTACAGCTCCTCGAGGATCTTGGCACAGTGGAGGCCACAATCCGGGAACTCCATCTTGTATGAACACCTGTAGCAATAGGCAAAGGGTATGTGAACGACTCCGGGCATCATCGGGGCGAACCTCGCTCTATGGACGGGCTTGCTGGCTGTGATCGCCAAGGAGCCCATGGTCCTTCCGTGGAACGCGCGGATGAATCCGATTATGAGGGGCTTCTGAGTGTTCCATTTCACTATCTTGATGGACGCCTCCGTTCCCTCGGTTCCGCTATTGGTGTAGAACACCTTCTTGGGAGAATCCCCAGGCGTGATCTTGCAGAGCTTCTCCGCGAGATCCACCTGAATCTCGTAGTAGAAGTCCGTGCCCGCAAAGTGGATCAGCTCTGATGACTGCTTCTTGATCGCATCTACAACCTCTGGATGGCAATGGCCAACGTTCGTGACGCCGATTCCGCATGTGAAGTCCACATAGACGTTGCCGTCCACGTCCTCCACGATGGAGCCTCTGGCCCTCTTTGCGACTATGGGAGACGTCTTCGTCGTCGTGGCTACGAACTTGGAATCTCTCTCCACTATCTCCTTCGCCTTCGGGCCTGGAGGGGTCGTCCTAATATCTGGAGCTTTGGTCATTTCAAACACACCTTACCTTGAAGAGGAAATCTGGTTCAATCGAGGATGCACGCTCTACCTATCCCTTTTCGAAAAAGAATCGAGATTATGAAGTCGGGCCTATGAGGCACCTATCCTGAAGACCTTGGTCCCGCATTTGGGGCATGAGCCTTTCGTGGCTGGCTTTCCGTTCTTCATCGTGATCTTCGTGGGATCCTTCATCTCAATCTTCTTCCTGCACTTCACGCAGTATGCCTCTACCAAATCATCACCGAGCTGTGAATGGTATGGGGGCATATTAATATATCGTGGCCAAAAAGATTAAGAGCGTGACTTCATATCGAGTGAGACTCCCTTGAGTGGTAACATGAACCATACGAGATACGAGATTGCCAGAATAGTCGGTGCCAGGGCGCTTCAGATATCCATGGGAGCGCCGTCCCTTCTTGCAGATCGAGATGTGTCGGACGCCATTTCACTCGCTGAGCTGGAGTTCGAACGTGGGATTCTTCCCATCACGGTGGAAAGGAGCTGACCAGATGGCGATCACCAACCTCGAGATAAGGAGAATCCTGGACAGCCGCGGGAACCTCACAGTCGAGGTGGATGTTCGCACGGAAGGAGGATTCGGACGGGCATCTGCACCCGCTGGTGCCAGCACCGGGGCGGCCGAGGCCGTCGGCTTCTCAACCAATGGGATCAACGCGGACCTTGTGAACTTCAGGTCGAGAGTCGCCCCAGCACTGGAGGGAATGGACCCGGCGGAGCAAGAAGCCGTGGACGAGAAGCTGCACGAGCTCGATGGAACGGACAACTTCTCGAAGATCGGCGGGAGCATAGCCATAGCCACGTCCATCGCCGTCGCGAAGGCCGCAGCAAGCACCCGGGGGCTGCCTCTCTACGAGCATCTCGCGGGCTCAAAGGATGTCTCCATGCCACGTCCGCTTGGAAACGTCCTGGGCGGGGGTGCCCATGCCGTTGGCGGGACGGACATTCAGGAGTTCCTGTCGCTCGCCTCAGGGGCCTCCGTTCTCGAGGCCATCACCGCAAATGCAAGGCTCCACGGGCTAGTGAAGAGCGAGCTGATGGAGCGTCTGCCCGACGATGCGATCGGAAAGGGCGACGAGGGTGCCTGGGTGGCTGACATCGGGAACGAGGAGGCAATGGATATCCTGAGCGAGTCATGCAAGCACGTGACCCGCGAGACCGGAGTCCGCTGCGCCCCTGGCCTCGACATCGCCGCGACGGAATTCTACTCGAACGGGAAGTACCAGTATCGGGAAGGATCGCTTTCCGCGGAAGACCAGATAGAGTTCGTTGCGGACCTCATCGATGAGTATAGGCTCGCCTATGTCGAGGATCCTCTCCACGAGGAGGACTTCGAGGGGTTTGCCAGACTGACGGAGCTGTGCGGGAAGAAATGCCTCATCGTCGGGGACGACCTCTTCGTCACCCGCAAGACAAGGCTGCAGAAAGGTATCGACATGGGCGCCGCCAACGCGACGATAATAAAGCCGAATCAGATCGGGACGCTCAGCGATGCGATGGATGCGCTCTCTTTGGCAAAGGATGCTGGATATCGGTCAATCGTCTCTCACAGGAGTGGGGAAACGACGGACAACGCAATCGCCCACCTCGCTGTGGCATTCCGCTGTTTCGCCATCAAGACTGGCGCTGTTGGCGGGGAAAGAATAGCAAAGCTTAATGAGTTGATACGCATTGAAGAAGAAGTGAAATCCTAGGTGCATGCGCATGGAAAGCACGGAGAGTCCAGAAGAACCATTGCTGATCACGGAGGATCAGTATCTGACGTCAGGAGTCCACATCGGGACACAGCAGAAGAGCGCTGACATGAAGCCCTTCATCTACAAGGTCAGGACAGACGGTCTCTACGTCCTGGATATAAGGAAGACCGACGACAGAATCAGAGGTGCAGGGAGATTCCTGGCAAGATACGAGCCCGAGCGGGTTCTGGTCGTCGCAGCGAGGCAGTACGGTCAGAAACCGGCCAAGGTCTTCGCCCGCACGATCGGGGCAGATATCTTCGCTGGGCGGTTCGTCCCCGGGACGCTGACCAATCCGGACCTGCCCATGTTCACAGAGCCCGATATACTCGTGGTCACTGACCCCGCGGCGGATCAGCAGGCGCTCAGGGAGGCCCTCAACGTGGGCATACCGATTGTGGCGCTGTGCGACGCCAACAACGAGACGAAGTTCGTGGACTTCATCATACCCACGAACAACAAAGGCAGACGGGCGCTCGCAACGATCTACTGGCTGCTGACGAGAGAGGTCCTCAAAGAGAGAGGGACCATCAAGGATGATGCTGGGTTCGGGCTCGCAGTCGAGGATTTCGAAGCAACCCTGTAGGTGGTAAGTTGAGGTATCCAGCTGTTGCTGGTCAGTTCTATTCCAGCACCGAGGAGGCGCTTGTCAAGGAGATAGATTCCTGCTACACGAGCCCCATCGGTCCAGGGAGGCTCCCAGAGCTGGCGGAGGGGGAGAGGAGCATTCGCGGACTCGTCGTCCCTCACGCAGGGTACATCTTCTCCGGCCCGGTTGCCGCTCATGCATACCACGCCCTTGCACATGACGGGTTTCCCGATACATTCGTGATCATCGGCCCCAACCATGGCGGAAGGGGCAGCCCGATTGCCCTGACGACACAGGCCTTCCAGACACCACTGGGCGAGGTCCCGGTCGACAAGGAACTGGCGGGGAGACTGACAAGGAAGGGAATCAACGACGACATACTAGCGCACAGGTTCGAGCACTCAGTGGAGGTGCAATTGCCCTTTCTCCAGCACATATCCAAGGACTTCGAGTTCCTGCCGATCTCGATGATGGACCAGGAGTATCGGTCCGCCAGGGAGCTCGGCGAGATCCTCGGCGAAGCCATCGCCGGAAAGGACGTTGTCGTGATAGCCTCGACCGACTTCTCGCACTACGTAACACAAGGCGTCGCTCAGGCGAAGGACAACGAAGTGATACAGAAGATCCTCGGACTCGATCCCCAGGGGATGAACAAGGTCAGGGTCAAGAACAACGTGTCCATGTGCGGCCACGGGCCAGTGATGGCGATGCTCACTGCCGTCCAGGGGAAGACGGCTGAGCTTCTCAAGTACGCCACATCGGGCGACGTCCGCCCGATGCCAGAGGTCGTGGGATATGGCGCACTGCTCATCAAGTCCTAGTGC
>JAJISH010000379.1 GCA_022848825.1 Thermoplasmatota archaeon | reverse complement strand
TTGCCTAGACCCCTTCGTCATGAACACAGATCCTGCGGACGGGCAGATCGACATCGCGCTGGATTACCCTGTGACGATTGACTTCAGCAAGGAGGTCGATAACACGACGTTCCAGTGGACGATTGCCCCCGACCCAGGAGGTTGGACGGAGTTCTGGGCACCACAGAACCTCAGCGTTGTGATCGACCACTCGACCCTGTTCACAGACTGCACTCTCTATACGGTCGAGGTTCTCGCTGTTGAGGACTTGGGAGGCGGCACACTGATTCCCGGGCCAGTCCCGAATCCCTGGACGTTCGTCACGACCTGTCCGAGTCCGTACATCTTCGGGACAGACCCGGTGGACGGCTCCCAGGATGTGCCGACGTACAAGAACATCACGATATCATTCAGCAAGACCGTGAATCCGGGAACATTCCTGTGGACGATAGCTCCTGATCCTGGCTCTTGGACCGAGAACTGGATTCTGTTCGACACCGCTGTGAGGCTCGATCACATAATTCCCTTCGGTCAGTGCACCGACTACACGGTGACCGTTGACGCTGTGGAGGATCTCTCCGGCAATCCGCTCGTTCCCGGACCGGTCCCGAATCCTTGGACCTTCAACACGAGCTGCACATCGCCCGTGATAGTGAGCACGATTCCTGTGAACGCTTCCTCCAACGTACTGCTGACTGCACCGATCATCGTGGAATTCAGCAAGGCCATGGCTCCACCCACGCTTATGTGGGGCATATTCCCCGATCCCGGTGGCTGGAGCGCAGCGTGGACGAACGGTGACCAGACTCTGACACTTACACACTCAAGCCCGTATACCGAGGCGACACTGTACACCGTCGCTATCTCATACGTCGAGGACACTGGCGGAAACCCGCTTGTCGCTGGGCCTGCTCCGAACCCATGGGAGTTCACCACAGGCTCGAACAATCCCTACATCGTGCTCACGGACCCGTTCGATGCTCAGCTGGACATCCCCCTGGACTACGACATCACTATAACGTTCTCCGAGCCCATGGACACGCCGACCGTGACGCGGACCATTGTCCCGGATCCTCTGGGCTGGTCGTCTTCGTGGCTGATGGGCGACACCGTGCTCGTACTGACACACTCGAATCCGTTCCCTGAGTGCCTCCAGCACACGTTCACCGTGACTGGCGGACTGGACATGCAGGCCCTGCCTCTTGTTCCGGGTCCCGTTCCGAACCCGTTCAGCTTCAGACCGATCTGCAACAGCCCCTTCATCACCGACACTTACCCGGCCGACGGGACCATAGACTGGCCCTTGGATCAGGCCCTGATGATAAACTTCAGCGAGCCCATGGACACCGCAACGGTGGGTTGGGTTCCGAACCCGTTCCTTGGGCATCAGCCGACCTGGCAGAACAATAACCAGACGCTCATTCTCGATCATCCGCTGCCCTACGTCGAGTGCACCTTGTACGAGATGACGATAACCGGCGACGACATGGACGGCAATCCGCTCATACCGGGTCTTGCCCCTAATCCATTCGACTACACGACCGTCTGCAACAACCCGTTCATCGTGACGACGGACCCGTTCGACGGTGAGACCGGCGTGGCCTTGGACCGGAACGTGATCATCACGTTCAGCGAGCAGATGGATACGCCGACGGTGACATGGAGCATCGCCCCAGACCCAAGTGGATGGACGACGAGCTGGGAGAACGGCAACACCGTTCTCAACGCGTCACACTCGACTCCGTTCACTGGAGGGCAGATGTACACTGTAACGGTCCTGACAGGGGATGACCTGTCTGGCCTCCCCTTGGTTCCTGGCCCGG
>JAJISH010000378.1 GCA_022848825.1 Thermoplasmatota archaeon | reverse complement strand
TGACTTCGATTTCCGCATGACCGTGTGCAAGGCATGCGTCTCCAAGAGGCAGGAGCCCGAAAAACCGGAGAGAACGAGGACACGTCTATTTCAGTAGTCGGAGCGCATCGTCACGCTCTATGCCCAATGCCCTTAACAGATACTCCAGCGACTTCGAGGCTATCATGTCCTTCGTCTTCTCATCGAGAAACCTCTCCATTATTATGGGTGCCTTTGAATAGTATTGAATGGCGAATTCAGAAAGGTAATATGGAGCGCTGTCAGGGTCGAGTTCGCTGGCCTTGACGTAGAACTGCTCTGCCTCGTTGAACCTCCCGGCGTCCATGCAGAAAGAAGCGTAGGCCTCGATGTACTGAGGGTTCTCAGGTTCTAGATCTATCGCCTTCTTGTAGAGATCGGCAATCTTCTCGGGTTTGACCTTCGGATTCCCGATGCTCGCCTCCGCCTTGCCGAAGAATGCCCTCGCGTTCTCTGGACTCATCTTCGCTGCCTTGTTGAAATGCTTGAGCGCCTTATCGTATTCGCACATCCCCAACAGCCTCTCGCCGTCAGCGATTTCTTCCTCAACTTCCTTCATGAACAGTCCTCTCAAGTGTCGTATTGACAACACCGAGATAAAAGTTTGGTCAGGAGTCGCAGGCCAGATTATCATGGATGATAATTTCGACGAAAGTGGCTTAACAACTCAGAATGCTCTTCATAATGACTGCGATCATGATGTCTGGCGCCTATCTTGAGTTGAGGGTTGAGGGAGCGAAGAATCCGCCTCGGTCAGTCGTTTCCGCAACACGTCCCTACGGCTGGAGAGTTCGAGGGGACAAGCTCGTCTATCCACTATCTGAAGAGGAATTCAACGTCGATGATTCAGGCCGCGTCATGAAAACGCTCGAAGCCTTGAATCGGGCTAGCTATGTTTTGAAGATCCTGAGGATGCCCTACAAGATCAGTTTTCAAGCGAGATCCAAGACATCCCAAGTGTAGTCAGAATATGGGTTTTGCCTTCTTCAGCCACTCGATGTCGCTCACGTAGATCGTGCGCATGTCGGTTGTGTCTGTCAGGGCCATGACCAGCCTTTCGAGTCCGAGTCCCCATGCGAGGACGGGATGCTTCACACCGAACGGATGGGTGACTTCTGGCCTGAATATCCCGGCACCGCCGAGTTCGACCCACTCCCCGTCCAAGTACATCTCCACTTCTAGGCTAGGCTCTGTGTATGGGAAGTAGCCCGGTCTGATGTTGATCTTGTCGTATCCCATCTTCCTGTAGAACTCCTTCAGCACGCCGATGAGCATCGCGAGATTGGCCCCCTTCTCCATGACGATTCCCTCGACCTGGATAAACTCGGGAAGATGCTTCGAGTCCATCGCCTCTCGCCTGAAGACCCTGCCCACAGAGAAAACCTTGATCGGCGGGTCCGGGTGCTCTGAGAGGTATCTGAGCGTGTTCACTGTTGTGTGCGTCCTCAATATCGCCTTCCTGGCCTCGTCGACGTCCCATTCGTACTTCCAGCCTTCCGAGGCAGTGTCCCCGCCCGATTCGTGCATATCCTTGATCCTCTGGACCAGCTCCTCAGGCGGAAGGGGCAGCGTCCTCGGCTCCGATAGGTAGAACGTGTCTTGCATGTCCCGGGCCGGGTGGTCCTGGGGCTGGAAGAGCGCATCGAAGGTCCAGAAGGAGAGATCAACGAAATCGCCCTCGATCTCCTCGAAACCCATCTCCGCAAAGATTCGCTTGACCTTTCTGATATGCTCCACAAGGGGATGGCTCCTCCCGCCAGAGACTGGCGGAGCAAAGGCGTCTATGTCGTACTTCCTGAAGCTGACCTCCCTCCACTTCCCCGTCTGCAACAATTCAGGCGTCAGCTGCGCGACCTCCTCTCCTATCTTGATGCCCTTCTGTATGCACTTCTTTCCCAGGTCAGTGAGCGTGATATCGCGGAGGACTCTCTCCCTCTCCTTGACCACATCCTGCCTTCTCAGCAGCATTCCGATCGTTGCGGCGTCCACATCGCTCTCAGACAGCTCTCCCTCTGAGAGGCGTTGAATGAGCTCCTCGTCCTTGCCCTTCTCGGTGACGGCCTTCTTTCCATGCTCGGTGATAGTCAGAACGGTGCTACCGTCTTCCTTCTCTATCGTGGCCCACACCTTTCTCTTCATCCATCCGATGGCGATCTGAACCTCCTTCGGCGAGAGACGCGCCCTCTTCTGGAGCGTTCCGAGATCGATCCTTCCCCTGGCTTTCCTCAGCGCCTTCAGCGCTCTCCTCTCGGGAAGGCTCTTCGTCGCCCACTGCTTCTTGGCCAGAGAGTAGTAGCTGATGACCTTCTCAGTTATCGTGACGAGTCCCTTGGACTGGAGCCAGGAGGAGGCGTTCATGACCTCGACGAGCTCCGCGAAACCTCCGCGCTTCAGAAGCTCATCTGGAGCGGCCGAGCTGGCATCTCCGAATGCGAGAAGGACCTTCTTCTCGAGGAGGCTCAGTTCATCCATCAGGTCGTCGACATCCATCACAATCACGAATGGTCACGTGCGATTTATTCTTTTCAGTCCCGCAATATGAAGTCCTCGATTCTGTCCTTGGCTTCTTCACGCTTCTGCTGGTGCTCCTTCAGGAACCCGTTGATCTTCTCGATGAGGATCTGCTTGCATTCCCCGCAGAGGATCTCGCCGCCCTTGCACTTGAGATAGATGTCTCTCAGCTCATCGTCCTCGGGCATGAAGAAGTACATGTAATAGTGATAGACCGTGCAGATGTCTGGATTGGCTCCCAGTCTCTTCTGCTCCTCCACGGAGACCCGCCCGCCCGTGAAGGCGTTGACTATCTTCTTCCTCACCTCATCAGGTTGGTCCGTCGTGAACACGCTCGTGTGGGGGAGCGAGGCGGACATCTTGTCTCCTCCCGCCAGGCTCGGGAGCAGCTTGTTGTGCAGGAGTGCTGGCTTGTAGTACCCGAGCAAGGGAGCGACGTCTCTGGCGATTCTGAAATGAGGGTCCTGGTCGATCCCGCAGGGAATCAGACAAGCGATGTTCCTGCCCTCGAGCACCGACTCGAGAAAACAGGGAACCGCCTGCATGCTCGTGTAGAAGATGCTTCCGATGTTGTGGCTGCTGTCGAAGCCGAAGACCGCGCGGACCTTGGAGAAATTGATCCTCCTGGCGACGTCAATCGCTATCGGGTAGAGCGTGTGAATCAGCTCAGTGTCCAGGAATATCCTCGTCAGCTTGGGATCGAATCCCAAGGCAATGACATCCAGCACGTTCTCGTAAGCGTACTTCTTGGTGTCCTGTCTCGTGAGGCGATCATCGAACATGAACTTCTCATCGTCCGTCAGCTGGAAGTAGAACTTGACCTTGAAGTTGTCCTGAAGCCATTTCGTGAGAATCCAAGGCAGTATGTGCCCCAGGTGGGTGTCTCCTGAGGGACCGCGGCCTGTATAGAGGAAGAAGCCATTCCCCTTCTCGTAGTCATCCAGGATCCTGTTGAAGTCGCGGTGTGAGTAGATGATCCCTCTCCTTATCAGGTGGTGCAGAGGGGAGGCGTGCTTTTCAAGTCTGTCCAGTATCTCCTGGGAGATCAACTGAGTTCCGAACCTTTCCACTAGCTTGTCGTAGTCGATCTCGCCCTTGACCTCCCATGGCGTGACAATGAAATCTTCTGGCATCTGAGTCGTCTCTGAATGAGGCAATATCCTAATAACGTTTCTCTCTCGCTTTCTCCCACGGTTCTCCTGCGCGTTGTGTTGACCTGGAACCACCATCGCCACGTCAAAAGGGTTAATATCTCCGAACCCTTCCTAGCAGTATGGGGGAGTC
>JAJISH010000377.1 GCA_022848825.1 Thermoplasmatota archaeon | reverse complement strand
GAAATACATTGGGGTAGGAGGAAAGTGTAGACCGTCAGCGATAATGGGAAGATCGAGCCCGATTTGCTCAACATCACTCGGTTCTCTGCCAGGGAAGGGACGTCAGCCAGTGAACTGGATGGCAGGATCTAGGGCTGGAAGGTCAAGAAGTGGTCCAGGGCCCTCACGAAGCTGCGGTCGGAGATCGGCAAGAGGAAGAACGAGAGGATTGTCGGGTCGACTCAACGCGTCCTGCTGACGGAGACCGTGAAGAAAGGGAGCACCGTCGGAAGAACGATGAACTACAAGCCAGTCGTGTTCAGGGAGGAGCTCACGCTCGGGACCTTCGTGGAAGCAAGGATCACGGGAGCGGAGGACGCATATCTCTGGGGAGAACTCCTCTAGGTCAGCGGGATGTTTGATATATTAGAAAGCTCTTGAATCGCAATGAAGCCCCGTGGTGTAGTGGTCAATCATGCTGGCCTTTGGAGCCGGCGACAGCAGTTCGAATCTGCTCGGGGCTATTCTCCCTTTATCTTCTCGATGAGCTTGAGGATGAGAAACGGAATAAGGATCCACAGGAAGAAGGCGGTGTAGACCATCTCTGGCGGGAGGGGCTCGTCGGTGGACACTGCGTAAGCTGAGATCACCGTGCCCAGCATGGCAAGCGACACCGTCGCGAAGACCGCAAAGACAAGGGTTATGATCACAATCGTTCTGTGGAACTTCAGACCCTTCACCACGATTCTTTGCGCAGGATGTCGGACGGGTCCCTGCGAACTCTCATCTTTGGCTGTTCGACGGGGTGGCCCACGGGAATGATCGCGACTGGTCGTATGTGCTTAGGGAGCCTAAGCATCCTCTTCACCGGGCCTTCGTTGAACGCACCGACCCACACAGCCCCCAAGCCCATATCGTGCGCCGCGAGAAGCACATTCTGGATCGCAGCACCAGTATCATGGAACACATAGAGTTCTCTTCCTCTAGCTCCATAGTTAGCGATCCTCTCATAGTTGACGCACACCACGATGCACACGGGTGCTTCCCGGATGAACATCTGATTCCCTGCGGCAGCTGCAAGAGACTCCCTCGTTCTATCGTCCCTAATCACGATGAACTCGCGGGCCTGCAGATTTCCTGCGGACGGCGCCATGTTTGCGAGTTGGACCAGTTCCTCGACAACCTCCTCCGCAACCGGGTCCGCCTTGAAAGCCCTGATGCTCCTCCTTTCCCTTATCGCTGTCTTGACCTCCATAGCGGGACGAATGCGTCCCATGAGAATTAACTTTTGTCCGCGTCGGCGGTCTGTTTTATACGAAGAGACCTTTCCCAACGATGTGAAGGTCGTCTGCTCGATGCGGTTCACTTACGACAGCGAGGAAGAGGCGGAAAGCGTTCTTGCCGCCGTTCAGGCTGACAATGAGGATTACGTCAAGACGCACTTGGAGGGATCCTCGGTCGTTTCGGAGGTGTTGGCGGGGAGCATCCCAAGCCTCTTGCATACACTGGACGATTACCTGTCCTGCCTGACCGTGGCAGAAGACATCATTGAGAAGAGGTCCCGGAGAGCCCCTCTCTGACCCTCGATGCGATCCCACGCTGGAAAGCCAGCATCTCCTCTCGGTTCATCAGCGCTCTTGCCACCGCGAGGAGCGCATCCTCCTCGTCCACGACAAGAACCTCATCGCCCGGGCGTAGTCCCTCATCACATTCCACAACGAACTTCGCGAAGACATTCCTTCCTTCTCTCACGAACTCCGATGCATCCGCGTTCACGATGACGCGCATTTTCGGCGGGCCGAACATCTGGTGGAGGATTTCTGCACCCGCGAGCTTGAGTGTGAACTGCCCATCGTGGGCCCTCATCGAAAGGACGTGATCATCGTTCAGGAACACGTTCCTAATCTTGTCCGTCCTCTTGGACTTGACCGTCCGAACCTCTCCGTCCGTGAGAGCGTCCCCGGCCCCCAGGCCGAACTGGTAATCTGCCACCCGCCGGATCTTCTCCCTGTCCCAGTCCATCGAGGATGGCGAGACCGTGGACGCCGGTATCAGCTCCATCGAATCCTCGTCCTCCACTGCGTATGATGGCGGGGCGTCGTGGAAGAGCAGGAACCGCTGCATCCACTCCTCCCTCAGGTTACCTAACTCCTCCAAGATGACCGAGGGGACAACCGCTTGAGCAACGGGGTAGACCTCGTCGAGCTCGATTGGGACAGGTCCGAGAACCGAGTTCACGATGACGGCAACCCTCGTTCTTTCGGTGATTCTGTCAATCAGGCTCGAGAAGTGTCGGAAGAAGGGCCTCGGAGCTTCTGGTAGGCTGACGACGGCGTCGCATTCGGGGAACGAGTAGTTCGTCATGACGCGGTCCCGCAGGCGCTTTGCGGCGGGTCTGAGGAGGGACGATCTTCCTGTGAGGAAGAACCCGCCCTCCTTCGAGGTGTTCTCATAACGCTCGAGGAAGCTGCTATGTGAGTAGAGCCTTCGGACCGCATCGGACAGATACGGATGGGCTCTTGATCTCTTCTCGACCAGCTCCAGCAGGCTCCCCTCAGAGATTGCCTGCTTGACGTTGAGGATCTCCGCTTGGCAGATGTGAAGATTGTGCTCGGCGACTCTGGGCGGGCTCTGCTTCAGATCCTCCAGGTCGATGCTCGAACACACTGGACAACAGCACATGTTGTAGGCGAGGTCATCAATCCTCCGCGTTCCGTCTGGGAAAAGCATCCTTCCTTTCGCCGCGAACTTGGCGTAGGAGGACGAATCGAAAAGATCGCAGCCCATTGCGGCCGCCAGGGAGAACATCATAGGGTGGCCAGCTCCGAAGAGGTGCACAGGTATCGACGGGTCGAGCCTCATCTTGCTGTGTATCACGACATCGACGAGGTCGCTGTACCTGTAGCTCTCCATGAGAGGAACGACCCCGCCAATCGCGTGTATGGCGAAGCCCATTGAGCTGATCTCCCCCGCACACGTTTCCCGCAGGTCCGGGTACGTCGAACCCTGAACCGGGCCGACGAGAGGGGCGTCCGGATGCGACTCCTTCGCTTCCCTGGCCCTCTGCAGCGTCTTCTCGACCGCCGCCTGGGCGTCTGGCCTGGGCTCGTCAGGTTCGGAGAAGATGTCGAGGATGGTCGAGAAGTCCGAACCGATGCTCTGCTGGAACTGAACTATCTCGAGGTTGTCCACATCCACTTCCCCGTACACATGCGACTGGAATGTGCCGGAATCTGTCATGATGGGGCCGTCGAAGTCCAGGAGAGAATGGAGACCTTCTTCCTTCGCCCTTGACCGGAGGTCAGGGCTGCCGCGGATGATGTACGCGTTCGTGATGATCAGCGACACTCCGAACTTGTCCTTCATCTCTCGCGGAGGGATGGTCATCCGGTTCGGATTCACGACGGGTGCCAGGGCCGGGGTCTCTATCTCACCATGACCCGTCTCCAACAGACAGATCCTTCCGAGCCCGTCCCGCTTCTTGATCTCCAGCATCTAGGTCGGAAATGCTGCTGTTCGTTTTAGACTTTCCTCAGAGCTCGTACGTTTTGCGCAACTCCGGAGGGATGACGCCGCTTGCGGCTTTCTTGAACATCCCCGGATGTTCCGTGTGCACTGGGAAGACCTTCTTCGCATCGATCGTTTTCAGGATGTCGAAGATCTCCTCCTTGCTGCAGTGGCCACTGGCATGATACTGATGGAAGTTGAACTTGAAATGGTCAAGCCATTTGTGCTTCACTTCGTCCTCAACGTCATCCTCCTCGAAGGGCTCGCTCATGGAGTGTATGAAGTGGCCACCGGGACTCGGGTCGATGTCCACGAACTCCGTGAAGTAGTGGAAGTCAAGCTGAAGGATGAGCTCCTTCTGGTTCTTGTGAACGAACTCGGCATCAACAGTGTGATCCATAAGTCCCTTTTCCCAACTGGATCTACTTATCAGGTGACGTGCGTAGATCAGGATGTTCTCGTCCTTGAAGACGTCTGGGACCTCGATGCCCGGGTCCTTGGAGAGGCTTATCAGGAGCTTGGCGGTCTTCGTCGAGATGACGAACTTCCTTCCGGTCTCTTGCGCGACCCTGTGGAACGTCTTCATCCTGTCCACGTCTCGAGGGTAGAATGTGGTCGCAACGAGCTTTCCTTGGGCTTTTTTCACAACGCTCGTGGCGTTGCTGAGGACCTCGCTCTCCGTGAAGTTCTTCCTCGTCTCCGTGGGTTCCACCCTCGTGCCTTCGCAGATCAGGAAATCCGCTTCTTGAGCCTCCTCCAGGAAGTCGTCGGTCATCTTCGCGTGTGTACCGTGCCTTCTGAGGTCTCCAGTGTAGGCGAGCGTCCCCGCGTCGGTGTGGATGACATACCCGTATGCCGCCGGGACCGAATGGTCGACGTGAATGGGCCGGACCTCAATCCCATCGATGTCTATCGCATCCCCCGTCCGGAAGGTCCTGAAGTCACGTTCCCCGAACAGGGAACCTCGGGATGTTTCCTCCCATGAGTCCAGAATCACCTTGGTCCCTTCCCCGAGGTACACAGGGATCTGAGGGTCGATGAGATGGACATGCGAGGAATGGTCGAAGTGGATGTGGCTCAGGAATACCGCCTGGAATCTAGGGGCCTCGTACTCGAGGTCCGTCTGTTCGAGCATTTTCTCGGAATAGAGGCCGGGGATCTCAGGGAGAAGGCCGAGAGCGAAGTGGTCCTTGAGCCCCACCCTTGATATCCTAGGGGACAAGTACTGCACGAAGTACTTCTCACCGAAATCGAAGGACTTCCCCATATCGAGAAAAATCCTCGTCCCTCCCTGCTCCAGCAGTATCTTGTTCCCTCCGATTTCTGACACCCCTCCATAGAACGTCAACTTCGTCTTCATGATGGTCTGCAGGAAGGCTTCGAAGGATAAAAGGAGTCCGCTCTGTTCGCAGAGATTAAGTAATGCTGGAGCGATGTTCGGGCGGGGGAATCGAACGCTCAAGAACACCTTTCTTCACATTCCCGGCATCGGATACCAGACGGAGAAGCGGATATGGGAGTCCGGAATCAGAACCTGGAACCAGTGTCTGAGGCGGACATCCCATCTCCCCCTGGGCCCGCGGCAAACGGAAGTCGTCGTGGACGAGATATCAAGGTCCCTGGACCAGCTCGACCGCAAGAACCAGACGTTCTTCCGCGATAAGCTCCCCAGGAGGGAGCTGTGGCGGGCCTTTCCGGAATTCCGTGACTCCATCGCTTACTTGGACATAGAGACGACAGGCCTGTCTCCCTATCATGATGACATCACAGTCATCGGTCTCTACGACGGAAATGATGTCCACACTTTCGTTCGCGGCATCAATCTGCGTGACTTCCGGAAAGAGATCCAGAAGTACAAGTTGCTGGTCACCTACAACGGTGCGGGCTTCGACCTCCGGTTCATTGAAGAGGAGTTCTCAGGAATAGGCTTGAACCAGATTCACATCGACCTCCGTTTCCCTCTGTACCGAGTAGGTCTGAAGGGCGGGCTGAAGGCCATCGAACGGACCGTGGGCATCAGCCGAGCCGAGGAGACGCAGGGTCTGGACGGATTCGATGCCGTGCGGTTGTGGAAGGAGTACGAGGCAGGCAAGCAGGAATCCCTGGACCTGCTCGTCGCCTACAACAGGGAGGATATAGTCAATCTGGAGGCGCTCATGAGGATCGCCTACTCCACTCTGAGAAGATCATGCTTCCTGTGAAGGACCTCGAGAACGGAGCATGCCACCGTCAGAGACCCCTCGCGGATGATCACAGGGTAGCCTTGCCCCTGTACACGTCGGCCGGGTACTTCTCCTCGTTCCTCTTGACCTTGTCTGCGATAACCCTTGAAAGGTCGATGTCCAGGGCAATGCAGAAGCTGAGCACGTAGATCGCGATATCAGCGAGTTCCTCCTCGATACGCCCTCTGAGCTCCGACATCTCCCTGTCTACTTCCTGCTCGTCCTTCCACTGGAAGATCTCGAGAAGCTCCGCAGATTCCAAGGACAGGGAAATCGCCAGGTCCTTCGGGTTGTGATACTTCTGCCATTCCCTCCTGGCAATGAACTCGGCGACTCTGCTCTTGAGCGATTCCACCGTCGTTGTGCCGTCCAGCATGAAGCTGAATCGGAACGAGTCTATTAACTCTTTTTGAGGACTATGGCCCCGAAGCTTGGGACGATCCTGGTCCAATCTGGAATCTCGATCCAGCCTGCTTCGGATGGCAACTCCTCTGGTCTCGGCAGTGATAGGTCTTGCGAAGTGGTCGCTCAGATGCCCAGCTTGGCCAACGTCTCCGGGAGGGGAATCCCATTGCTGTCCCAGCCTCTCATCTCATAGTACCTGTCCAGAACGAGATTCATGTCCTCGTCCGAAACGAAGGCAGTGCAACCCTTTGCCACACCAGTTGGCAGAGCATCTCTCAGGAACCTGTGAGGCAGAATGTCCTGGGCCCTCGTGGTGCCTTCCCGAACGCTGAACGCCCTGATCATGGTCCACACTCTCTCCGAGATCTCACTCAACCTCTGCGCCGTCATCGGTGAACCTGTTATGGCCTCGTAGGCTCTCATTCTCATGTCGGATGTCATCTTGTCCGTCGCAAAGGCGCATATTATGTAGTTGTCACGTTGCACAGTGAAGTTCTGTCCGTCGATTACTTTCTCGACGACGTCAAGGGCGCTCCCATCCGGTATCCCCCTCTCCGAGTAGAAATCACGAAGATGCGACCCGCCTATGTCGGCCGTCATGTAGGCGAGACCGTGACCCAGCTTCCCGCGAGGGTCCCATGCCGGGATTTCCAGACCCTTCACCTGCACGGCGATCCGCTCTGCCTCCTTGCCCAGCTCCTCCGACGCCTTCCGTACTCCGTTCGCCAGCAGGTCGCCTATTCCCTCCTTGTGAGCGACCTTGCGTATCAGCTCCCTCAATTGCTCGGGTTTGCCGAACTCGATATCCTCTTCTACGATGCCTTTCTGACTGCACTCCATCGCGAACCCGAGCACTCCGCCGGTCGAGATGGT
>JAJISH010000376.1 GCA_022848825.1 Thermoplasmatota archaeon | reverse complement strand
CGTCGGTGAGCCTCGAACCGTCCCGATAGACATTGTACTTCGCAACGCCAACATTGTCAGTGGCTGGATCCCAAGTGAGGTTGAGCTTCCCGTCCTTCGCGTCCGTGACAACGAGGGCCATGACCTTGGACGGGGGCTCGGAATCATACTCCGTGGACATGCCGCTCACCTGCACTGACCTCTGCCCCTCGTTTCCCGAGGTGTCAACTGCGGCGACCTCGTAGGCGTAGATCTGATTGTTCGTGAGCCCAGTGTCCTGGAAGAATGTTGTCAACGGTTCATCGATGAGACCGACGCCATCCCTGTAGATCGTGTAGTGATCGACCACGACATTGTCGAAAGCCCCGTCCCATGTCAGATTGAGCCTTCCGTCGAATGCATTCTCCACAACCAGCCCCTCGACCCGGCTGGGCGGGACGTTGTCAGAGGGTGTGGGCATGCCCGAGACCGTGCTGGAGAAGTCACCCACGTTGTCCGAGCTGTCCACGGCCCGTACTTGGTAGAAATACAGGGTGCCATCAATGAGGGCAGTGTCAACATAGAACGGGTACGACGGCTCGCTCGGGAGCAGATTGCCGTCCCGGTATATCTGATAGACCACCACCTTTCTGTTGTCTGTCGCCTCGTCCCAGAAGAGGAAGAGCCTGCCGTCACGCAGGTCGTATATCTCAAGCCCCTCCACCTTGCTCGGGGGCGTGTGGTCCTCTGGAAGCTCCATCTGGATGACGTAGAGTATCGACCCCCCGACAATCGCTGCTGTGACGACGATCACGATGATGGCCAGGTTGCGGTTCCGGTCGCTTCTGTTCTCCATTGTCATCCGTTTGATGAATCCTTGGCTTTAAAACCTTTCGGCAGGTCCGCGGAGTCCATCCTGCCCGTTCATCCCAGAGGCGTGGAATCCTTCCACACAAAACATAAAATACTGAGATTCGCATACAGGGGACAGATGGGATTGCCATGTTGGAGGAAATTTCTGAGATTATAGGGCTGCAGGTTTACACTCACGAAGGGGTCTTCCTGGGTAACGTGAACAACCTGATAGTGAACGTCGAGAAGTCCATGGTCGAGAGACTGTTCATCGGAGAACCCAACCCGTTGCTCGTCGAGGGTGCGAGGTCAGTGGCCGTTCCCTATCGGTGGATACAGAGCGTGGGCGACGTCATAATACTGAAGTACTTCCCCAAGCGCGTGACCCTCAAGAAGGGGAAGTAGCCCAGGAAATGTTTTAAGTCCTCTAGCCATATTCGGACGCATGGGCCATGCTGAGTCCTCATGGGCGGGAGTCTGTTTTGCAGGGAATCATGTATTCCGAGGATGAGGGAGTTTGGATGAGGTCCCGCTTCGAGATCCTGGAGATCGAGGTTCTGCACAGCCACGAGGAGATAAAGCCCGACACCCTCGACTGCCTAACGGACCAGATCGCCAAGGACGGCGCCCTCTTCAAACCCATCGTCGTGGACGAGAAGACCCACGTCATTCTGGACGGCCATCACAGGTTCGAGGCCCTCAAGCGGCTCGGATGCAAGAGGATACCGGTATATCTCGTCGACTACACGGACACTGCAATTGAGGTCGTGACCTGGCCCGGGGCAGTTGTCAATGAGATATCGAAGGACGAGATCATCGCCATGGGCCTGAGCGACAACGTGTACCCGCCAAAGACGTCCAGGCACATCATCAGGGTGACTCTCGAGGACAGGCCGGTGGAGCTCCCGAAACTCCGCTAGTCCTCCGGCTCCTCTTCGGTTTTCGGACGAGACTCGGTGAACCAGATCGAGAACAGCATTATGACGCTTGTCACGAAGGCCGCATACCACCCGATCTGTGGTCCCCAGGTCGTTTGCACGCTCCGTGCGAATGTCTCATTCAGGTCAGTGCCCGCGAACGTGTGAATGTCCGGAAGGACTGTTTCCAGAGTCTGTTCCAGGTTTTCGCCGGAGTCCCCGACCGCGGAGGGGAGGTTCACGTTCATATAGGCTGCAGATCCCAGGACGAGGAGCGCCACAGCGAACGCAAGTCCCAGGGCGATCAGTCTGTAGGCCTTCTTCCGCTCCGACAGACGGTTCAGAACCAAGAAGAGCACGATGAAGACAATCCCCAGCGTCACCATCGAGGCCATGATCACGGAATGGAAACCGAGGGCGGAGTCTTCGACTTCCCAGTAGGATGCGTCCCAACTCCTCTCGTGGGGCTCACCGAGGGTCGTGTCCTTGTGGTATGTGGAGACCCATAGAAGCTTGAAGTCGTGCGTGCTGTTGACATAGATGACAGGGTTCACCGCGGGGGACCTCTCCTCGCGCTCGATGGTCCACCATGGGAGGAAGAAGCTCGACACGAGCAGTACCAGACAGACGATGGCGAGGATCGTTCCGATGGGGGACTTGCCTACGTTCATTATGCTCACCTGTTATTCCTCTACCGCTATTTCACCGTATTGTTCTTCCGCAGGCCGGGCACGCCCCCTGTCCTTCTGGAATCTCCGTTCCGCACCTTCTGCACACCCTTTCGCCGGAGGATGGAGTCCGCTCAGCTGCTGCCTCTCGGGACCTCTTTCTCAGCAGGAGGGCGACGATCAGTCCGACGATCAGGAGAAGCGCAAGCGCGATGAGCAGACCAGCGGTCCAGTCGCCCGATCCGTCCTGGCTCTCCCCGTAGGAAACGAGGCTCCACACTCCTATAAGCGCGTCCCCGCTGTCATATATGTCGACCTCGACGCTGTTGTTGACCTCGTTCGAATAGAACTCGCGCCTGTAGCCCTCGGAGTAGCCGAAGAGGTACATCCCGGGGGAGGAGACGTTCAGCTCGTACGCCTGAAAGCTGCCCGCCTCGACATCCACTGG
>JAJISH010000375.1 GCA_022848825.1 Thermoplasmatota archaeon | reverse complement strand
AACCCATCCAGAGGGTGAATCCAGAGATTTGGAATCGTCTGGCGAAAAGGCTCAATCCTCCGCCTTCAGGATGGCCTCGCGGTGAGCTAGAAGTAGTGCATAAGCTCCGTGAGCCCACCATCGTCGTCCAAGACCTCGATGCGCAGGACACATGGAGCCTCTATCGTCAGCTTGGAGACCCAGTTGAGAGCGGTGGGCTTCACCTCGGGGCTCGGGTAGGGGTCCGGCCCAACGCCGGAGTAGACAACCATCTCCATGACCAGCCCGGTCGAGAGCTCCAGCCTGATCGTCAGGTCATCGCTGCCCGGGTCGGTGATGTTGAGGAAGACAGTGTACTCCGCGACCTGCGGGAACTGCGAGGACAGATCGTCCACCCTCCAGGTCCACGTCCCCTCGTGTCTCACGTTGAAAGCGTGATGCAGCTTGGCGACCTCCGTTCCGCCGGAGTAAAATAGAAGCCACGCCGGAGTGGCGCCCCACACCTGCCCGTTCACTTCATCGTCCAGAGGCGTGTAGACGACTTCCGCTGCGTACGTTCGAGAGCCGTTCATCTGGAGGTCCTCGAACCAGAGCGTCTGCTCGTTGGGACTGCCGGGTCCCCTCATCAGCGTGCCGGAGCGGATCTCGGCGACGTCCTCGAAGATGCGCACGGTGACGTCATGCCACTTCTCCCCCGCGATGCGGAGCGCGAGACCCAGGTCCTCTCCACCAGAGACGCCGAGCTCCACGTCAGGGCTCACGTTAAGCACTTCGACAAATATCTCCTTGGTCGTCAGCGCGCCGTTGCTGTCCATCACTCCCACGATGACGGAGAAGTTTCCGTTGTCCCCATACGTGTGAATCGCGGAGAAGTTGCCCGCCACGTGGTTTCCCATGTTCTGCTCATCGACCGCGACGGTGTGGTTCGGACCATAGGAGAAGTCCACGAAGGCGGTGTGGGTGTCCATCGGATTCGGGTCGACGAAGTCGACGCTAATCGAGAAGGGGCTTCCTTCAGGAACTGTACCGGGCGCGTCGATCCCCTTGATCTCGGGCGGGCTGTTGAGCCCCTCGAGATCGACGCATGCGACTTCCGCGAGCTGGTCGGCCTCGTCTGGGTTGACACGATTCCACACCTGCACGCACGCGTAATGCGGGCGCTCGCCGGGACCGTAGTACTGGTCAATCGTGTCGGACATTGTGAGCGAGAGCCTCCACGCTGTATCGATTATGAGGTCCTGGTCGAAGTCCCACCTGAAGACTATCCTCGATGGACCGTCAACCTCAGCGCGGAATG
Organism: Thermoplasmatota archaeon; assembly: GCA_022848825.1. Classification (GTDB taxonomy): domain Archaea; phylum Thermoplasmatota; class Thermoplasmata; order RBG-16-68-12; family JAGMCJ01; genus JAGMCJ01. The sequence continues at coordinate 1,357 of JAJISH010000375.1, read as the reverse complement.
TGATTACTCCGGGGAAGTGACCTCCTGTGACCTCCACACTGAGCTTCGCGAACTCGTCCGGGGTATGGGACGTCCCAAAGCTCAGGACCAGCTCGGAAGACCCGTCACCGAGGATGGTCGTGCAGGCACTAAGTGGGGGACCCAATCGATACGGTGGTCCTTCCGCACAGCCCACCGTGCTCGCGTTCCCTCCCATCCCCAGGGTGTAGTTGACCAAGGGATACGCCCAGAGCTCGCGCGGGAATCCGGGGATGCCGTCAAGACCCGCGCCCACGATGTTGCACCCGTTGCCGTCCACGTAGGGCCTCTCGCAGCGGATGGTGAGGTTCGTCCCGTCGGATGTCAGGTTCACCGTCTCGTTCTGTACCGTCGTGAACTCGACGCCCTTGTCGATGACGGTATAGACAGAGAACCTGTGGATGGAGAAGCTACCGTTCGGCGGGTTGGCTTCGAATATCACCACCTCGGTCCCGTTCTCGAAGGGCATTGGGACATAGGTTCCCGCGTGCGGTTCCGTCGACAGGGGAGAGACGGACGCGAACGCACCTGCAAGGACAATGGAAATGGCAAAGACGACCGGCCAGACCCTCAATATGCTCCCTCCTCAGCATAAAACAAGTGTCATGCAGGCTATTAAACCCTTCGGCCAGGGCAATTGAGAGCTGCCCCGTGCACGACGTGGGCGGCTTCAGGAAGTTGATGCTCTCCTGCTCTTCGTGCTAGTGGGGCCCGCGATGCTGTTCTCCTGGTTCGTGCTCTACTTCTCGAGCCCTTGCATCGGGCTGTGGGCTCTGCGGGTAGGGGAGCCGCTTCCCGGAGGTTGCCTCTTGGGCAACAGATTTATACTCGTATAACGATGTGGTTATACATGGCGAAGGACACGATAATCAAGGCCCGCATCCTCAAGTGGGGGAACTCCTACGGGTTCCGCATCCAGAAGGCCGACCTGGAGAGGTTGGGTCTCCGCCCAGGGGAGGAGGCCCTCGTGCGGTTGGAGGGGAGAAGCGATACCGTGGACCTCTCAGGACTCCCGACGTTCAAGGGCGGGATGCCGGACGACTCCCTGCGGCACGACGAGCTCCTGGGAGAGGCCCGCCACAAGGCGAAGAAGGAGAAGAAGTGATGCGGGTCGCCGACACCAGTGCCCTGTACGCGCTCTTCTCCGAGGACGATCGATTTCACAAGAGGGCGTTGAAGGACGTGAGCGGTCCTGACCCCATCGTCGTCCCGTCCGAGATCCTGGTGGAGACCATCGACCTTCTCGCCTACCGATTCGGCCGGAGCGCAGGGAGGAAGGCCCTGGACTCCCTTCTGCAGCTTCCACACGTGAGAGTCGCGGAGAAGGTCGAGTTGAGCG
>JAJISH010000374.1 GCA_022848825.1 Thermoplasmatota archaeon | reverse complement strand
GAGCAGAGAGAGGTTGCGGATGGCGTGGTGCTCGAAGACGACTTCGAGGATGTCAAGAACGTCTGCGGGTTCGACCTCGCGTACGAGGATGACCGTGCCGTGTGTGCATTCGCAGTGGTCGACGTCAAGAACCTGGACGTCATCGAGAAGGATGTGGTGGTCAGGGAGATCGACTTCCCCTACATCCCGAGCTATCTGACATACAGGGAGTATCCTGCAATCAGAGCCGCATACGAGAGGGTGAGGAGTGATGTGGACATCCTTCTGATTGACGGACACGGGTACTCGCATCCGCGAAGGGCGGGGATTGGCTGCCATGTCGGCGTGAAGCTGGGGAAGCCGACGATAGGCGTGGCCAAGAGCCTCCTCGTGGGAAAGACCAGGACCCCCTCCAAAGTGGGCGATTCCGAGCGGGTGCTGCACAATGACGAGACAATCGGATACGCGCTGAGGAGTTCGACCTCCAAGAGACCAATCTACGTATCGCCAGGCCATCTTGTCTCCTTTGAGTCGTCCGTGCGGATCGTGAAGAGCCTGTGCAAGACCAGAATCCCAGAGCCACTGAGGCAGGCACATCTAGCCGCGACGGCGGGAAAGCGAGGATAAACATAAGAATCTGGAGGCGATTCTCGCTGTGATGAGAGTCCTCATCTTCGGGGCGGGAGCACTCGGTAGCCTGATAGGAGCACTCCTTTCAAAGCGGAATGAGGTCACCCTCGTTGGAAGGAAGGAGCACATGTCCAGCATCCAAGCGAAAGGGCTCGGGATTTCTGGTCACACTGAGATGCTGGCCAGACCGAGTGCCGTGGAGAGCGTAGAGGACCTCTCGGGCTATGACTACGTCTTCCTGACGGTGAAGTCCTACGATACGAAGAGCGCGATGAAGTCGCTGGCCGAGCTGCCAGGATCGAGCACGGTCGTGACGATGCAGAACGGCCTCGGCAATCTCGAGACAATCGGGGAATACGCGAACAGCGTCATCGGCGGGACGACGAGTCACGGGGCCACGCTGAGGGGTCCTGGAGACATCGTTCACGCGGGAACGGGTGACACCGTGGCGGGAATCTACAAGGGCGTCTCAGAGGAGACCTTTGAATCTCTCACGGGAGAGCTGACCGCCTGCGGGATGACGACGAACACCACCGAGAACTTGAACGGAGAGGTATGGGCGAAGGCGATAGTGAACGCTGGCATCAATCCGCTCACCGCCATCCTCGGAGCAAGGAACGGATATCTTCTGGACAACGCACAAGTCACACGGATGCTGGAGAACGTCTGCAAGGAGGCAATCGAGGTGGCGACGACGTGTGAGATCCCGCTCCCTAAGGATGACTTGGTGGAGAGGACGAAGAGGGTCGCGAGGATGACTGCTCAGAACATGTCGAGCATGCTGCAGGACGTCGTGAGTAAGAGGAGGACGGAGATCGGTTCCATCACGGGGGTAATCGTCAGCCGGGGGGACGACAGAGGCGTTCCGACTCCCCTCAATTCCGCGCTGCTGGCAATAGTCAAGGGCATGGAGAACTCGTACGGCGTCTAGCACGTTTTCAACCGCGATAGCTTTATAAAGGGGTATATAACTACGATTAGAGAAGAGAGGCAGTTTTTCGCTGTCTGGGTAGAGGGAGGAATTCTACTGGCAAAAATAAAAATCGAGAATGTTGTTGCATCGACTTCTCTCGGAGAGGAGTTGGATCTGCAGGCGATTGCTCTGGCGCTGACCGGTTCCGAGTACGAGCCCGAGCAGTTCCCGGGCCTGATTTACAGGTTGAAGGAGCCCAAGACCGCTACCCTGCTGTTCCGTAGCGGCAAGGTTGTATGCACTGGAGCTAAGAGCCTGGATGATGTTCACAAGGCCATAAGGAAAGTCGCAAAGCAGATCGAGGACGCTGGAATCAAGGTGAACACGGATCCGGACGTTGAGGTCCAGAACATCGTGGCCTCTTCCGACCTTGAGACGAAGATCAACCTCAACGCAATCGCGATCAGCCTCGGACTGGAGAAGGTGGAATATGAACCCGAGCAGTTCCCAGGACTCGTGTACAGAATCGACGACCCGAAGGTCGTGGTTCTTCTTTTCGGATCTGGTAAGCTCGTCTGCACGGGGGCGAGGAAACCGGACGACGTGAAGAGAGCGGTGGAGAAGATAACCGAGGAACTCCAGGCGGCAGGCCTTCTTCACTGACCCAGTGAGACGATGCATATCTTGGACAATCACTTCCACATCAGTCCAGCTGGCAGAAACGTGGAGGCGGCAAAGGAGTTCGAGCGGGCCGGTGGAACGCATCTGATCATCGCTCATCTTCCCCACAAGGAGCACAGGATTGAGAAGGACCGGGACCATGGACCCGCCTTCGAGCTAACGCTGTCCTTGGCGGAGGGAGTCAGGCGGGGAACGGGGTTGAGCGTCTTCGTCACGGTTGGGCCCTACCCGGTGGAGCTGATACGTCTCGTGGAGCACATGCCCCTACCCGATGCCGTCGAGATAATGAAGAGCGGGATGGAGACGGCCGCCAACCTGGTCGAGGAGGGAAGGACAATCGCCATAGGAGAGATCGGGAGACCGCACTTCCCGGTTGACTCGGAGATACTGCAAGCCTCGAACGAGATTATGAGCTATGGGATGAAGCTCGCGGCGGAAGTCGGATGTCCGGTCGTCCTGCACACCGAGAGCGCCACGCCAGAAGTGTTCAGGGAGCTCGCTCTGATGGCGGACGCGTCGGGCTTGGAGAGGGGGAAGGTTGTCAAGCACTTCTCGACCCCCTTTGTGGACACGGACAGGAACTCGGGGCTGTTCCCCTCCATAGTCTCAAGCCGCAGGAACATCGCGGAGGCGATCTCTCAGGGCAACAGGTTCCTGATGGAAACGGACTACCTGGATGACCTCAAGAGACCGGGCGCGGTGCTGGGTCCGGCGACTGTCCCGAAGAGGACCAAGGCCTTCCTCGGGGACAGCACGTTCACTGAAGAGGACGCTCTCAAGATCCACAAGGACAATCCAGAGCTCGTGTACGGTGAGAGGTTCGACTAGTACCTGACCTCGAAGGAGGAGAATTCCCCCTTGTAGTCCTCCCAGTCGATGTCGGCATCTGTCACCTTTCCGTACGGCTGAGAGGTCTTGCACCATTCGATCGCTTCCTCGATCGCCTCCCGAGGCCCTTCGAAAACGGACTCGACTGATCCGTCGGGAAGATTCTTCACCCATCCCACGAGACCGAGCTCTCGGGCCCTGCTCTCCGTGTTTGCCCGGAAGAAAACGCCTTGGACTCTCCCGCGAAAAACCACACGAGCCCTGGCTTCATCGACCAAACCGTCACCCTTCCAGACCCTAATCACTTCCGTTTACTAAAAGCTTTTAACAATGGCAGACCTTACTCCTGAGAGCACGATGAAGGACGTCGACATCAACGAACTCAAGGCAAAGGACATCATGTCAAGCGAGCCGGTCGTGGCCTCCCCAGAGGACAACCTCTCCGAGGTCCTGGGTAAGATGAAGAAGCACGATGTTCACGAGGTCCCTGTTGTCCAGAAAAAGAAGCTGGTCGGGATCGTCAGCTACAACACGCTAACGAAGAGAAGGAGCCTCCCGATGAGCACGAAGGTCGAGAGGATAATGGTCGCCCCGCCCAGAATCGGGGAGACGGACTCCGTTCCAGAAGTCGCGGAGATGATGATGTCCAC
>JAJISH010000373.1 GCA_022848825.1 Thermoplasmatota archaeon | reverse complement strand
GGAATCGGTGCTGATGCAGACAAGCTGGATTGCCTCCCTCGCTGGAATCCATGACATCTGTGTCATCGTGGATTCACATTACAACATTACCGAATTGGATGAGGGCAACAATCTAGCATGCAATCAGATCGAAGTGATCCCGTCAGAAACACCCATGCCTCCGACTGACTTGAGCGCCTATCTCAGCGGACAGGATATCGAGAATGTCACCCTGATATGGAATCTGTCCCCCGACGATGGAGCCGGAAGGGACAACGTGGAGGGGTACGAGATCCTGAGGGGCAGCTTCTACGACTCGGGCCTGTTAGGCTATTCGAACCTCTCCTTCCTGCCAGCTGGAACCGTCGTCTTCGTAGATGCGGGCGCCGGGGAAGGCGACCCGAGCAATCACTTCTACTTGGTTTGTGCGGTCAGCGATTCCAACCTCTCTGATTGCTCCTCCAAGCAGGCCGCCAAGTTCACTCGCCCTCTCGCTTCTGGTCCGAACCTCGTGTCCACTCCTCTCGTTCAATCAAACGAGAGCATCGAGACCGTCCTTCAGACGGTCAGGTACGACAAGGCATGGTACTACGACTCCTCCATACAGGAATGGAAATGGTATATGACCTCCAAGGGCTACAGGAGAGGACTGTGGAGCGTGAATCGAACCATGGGAATATGGGTGAACGTGACCGAGGACTGCAATCTCACAGTCGCGGGAGTGGTCCCCGCTCAGACTACGATACATCTTTACGAGGGATGGAGTCTTGTATCGTTCCCGTCCTTCAACTCCTCCTACACGGCATACGATCTCAAGATGGATACGGCAGCGGTGCGTGTGGAGGGATATGATTCCGCGCCTCCGTATCATCTGAGAGTGCTCGGGGACGCGGAAGCGCTTCAGGCGGGAGAGGCGTATTGGGTGAGAGTGGCGGCGGACGCCGAATGGATTGCGGTCATTGACTGACGTCGATGTGCTGAGAATGTCGTCGTTGACTGACTTGACAATTCTCCAATCGAGTATCTCCTCTCGACCCTCCAACATATTCCATGGCTAATGTCGCAGATGATAATGCAGGACGACATTTGTCTAGTCCCTGCTTCGTTTGGGTAGCGCAGAGATTGTTCTTGATCTACAGCCGGAACTCACTGTAACTTCCTGTGATTATCTGAAATCCCCGAAGGTTATCTCTGTGAGGGCGAAAAGCCCGAGCAAGACTCACGTCGTTAGCCGATGTTGAAACACCTAATTCAGATTCTGGAGTTCTTGTGTTTTCGAAGAGAGAGATTCAAGGAGCGTAGATCATCCTTAGCATCTTCAAGAAAGTGCAAGTCCCTATGTCGTGTTTTTTCGTTGATTGGCTCAACAACGATTCTAGCTCTGCCAGCTTCTCTTTTTTCGTACTTGATTTCGGGTTGATTGTTGGTGAAACCCAAGTCTGCGTGTGCGTACTTATCTCTTATTCCAATGGATTCATGGACCTTCTTTCTCGTTTCCTTGGTAGCTGATTCAAACTCAGGTAGCTTGTGAAGCGTTTGTCGAAATAGCTTCCACTTATCCATGAAGCCCTGACCGGGTTCACTATCGGGCTCTTGTATATCTAGCGTTTCGAAAAAATGGTTCAATTCCGCAATGATTGCCATTGACTGTTCCAGTATTTCTCCGCGCACTTCGGTAAATTCATCCTTGAAGCTGGCACACGCTTCGAAATCTAGACTGACACTATCCCCTTTTTTGGCCTTAGTTCTCAGGGTGATATTTCTCAGCTCAATGACCTTCTTCAAATCATCACCATTTCAATATCAACTGACTACTATTGTGCGAAGTCCCTCTTAGGTCTTTCTCTCCTAGCTAGCTTCACCATCAAGAGTGACTTCTTCCCATGGATAGGATCCTATGTCCCTTTGGCGCTGTCAACCCAGTTCTCAGGGGGACCTGTGCGGTTTCTAATCCTTCGCTATGACAGCTAGTGGGCATGTCTCATATCCGTTCCGCTTTACTGAGGACATCCTGCAGAATCACGATAAAAGCCGTGACAAGATGCCTCCCCTTTGATATCGCTGTCCCTTGATGCGTTCTCGAAAGTCCTCTATGTCCTCCACCGGGTCAACCTGTTGCCACTGTCC
>JAJISH010000372.1 GCA_022848825.1 Thermoplasmatota archaeon | reverse complement strand
GATGCCGAGCCCTCCGCCGATGCGGGTTGGAGATGCCGCGACTGCGGTGCGTTGATAAAGAAAGGCGCACTGTCGGCCAAGCCGGTGTTCAGCTACAAATTCAGCCAGAAGGGAATAGATGAAATCTCGGATAGGCTAGCAATAAAACCCCTGCTCGAGTTCCTCCACGAGCGGGGATACAACACCGAGAGCCCCGGATATATGACCGGCGAATCCGAAGTCGAGCACATCTTTGACATCACCGCCATGGGCGAGGACCAGAACGACGTGATCCTGGCCTTGGACTTCGTCGTCTCCGAGGAGTCAGTGGGAGAGGACAAGGTCATATCCATGTTCGCCAAGGTCTTCGACACCAACCCCCCGAGATCAATCTTGGTGGCCTTCCCCGGTCTCACGAAAAAAGCGAAGAAGCTCGCCGAGCAATACGAGATAGACGTCGTTGAGACCCACGATCTCGACGTCCTGTGGAAGAAACTGCGAAAAGTGATCCCCACGGTGGACGAGTTCAGCTTCGAGACCCTCGACGTCATGACCCTCCTGTCCCTCCCGGACCACCTGAGGAAGACTGCGTCCATGGTCTGCGAGAAGGGGAAGACGACCGCCGACGAGGTCGCCAAGATGACGCAGAAGGCGAGGGCCGTGGAAAGCAGCTACCTGAACCAGCTTGTGAGGATGGGCTACCTGAAGAAAGAGAGGAAGGGCAGGCAGGTGCTCTTCTCGGTGATATCGTAGGTGAGTGAAATGGTGAAAATGATCTCGATCCACTCGAGCCGGGGAGGCACCGGCAAAAGCCTCATATCCAGCAACATCAGCGCAATCCTGGCTTCGAAAGGAAGGAACGTCGCCCTTCTCGACTTCGACTTCAGGGCCCCCAGTCTCCTTACTATATTCCAGTCCAGGAACAGCGTCAGGAGATGGGTCAACGACTACCTGGACGGGAAGGCCAAGATCGGAGACATCATGGTCGACATGACCAACAAGTACAAGACGAAGGGCAGGTTCCTTGTGGGCTTCGCCAACGTCGAGATGGACGCCATGAGGGAGATAGCCAGGAAGGACAGGAAATGGCAGATGAAGGCGCTGAAACGGATCATGGCGATGAAGGAGGAGCTGGCAGAACAGTTCGGGATAGAGATCGTCATAATCGACACGAGCCCTGGAGTCCAGTACTCGTCGGTGAACGCGGTAGTAAGCTCAGACGTATGCGTGATCGTGTCGAGCATGGACCTCCTCGACCTCGAAGGAGCCCAACGCATGGTCAAGGACCTCTACGAGCCCTTCGAGAAGAGGGCCTACGTCCTCGTCAACAAGGCCACCCCCCACATGTTCGTAAAGGACGATAGCCAGAGCAGCCTCGTCGAGTCCATCAAGGGCCGCTTCACCCAGCCCCTCATCGCCATCATCCCCTGCTATTGCGACTTACTCCTCGCCCAGAGGGTGTCCCTCTTCGCCCTTGACAAACCGGAGCACCCATTCTCATGGGCCCTGAGCGAGGTCGCTAAACGCTTAGAAGACTCGTAAATCCTCGGCGCCATACATTATCTGCATGGACACTGCAGCGATAGCCCTCGGTTCGATTTAGCTTGCCCCAATGGATCTTCTTTAAACATATCTCGACAATAGATCCTCTGTGGTCTTCGTATGACCGTATTCAACGACTATGCCAAGCGTATCGAGGAGCAGCTACGTCTCTCCAGTTATCCCCTGGCGGTGAAGATGATAAAGAGTGAGGAAGAGATACCTCCGGAAGCCAAGAGGCCGACGGTCGATTACGGGA
>JAJISH010000371.1 GCA_022848825.1 Thermoplasmatota archaeon | reverse complement strand
GGGAGATGGAGCGATGCTGAGGATGCCGCATACTCCCTTATCGGCAAGCTGGATGGTCCCATTCCAATGCTGTTGCAGGCCCTCGCCACGATACCGGCGGGTCGATCCGGTCTTGCCGTTCAGTTCCTGGACGAGGCACTGGAGATCGACGATCAGATCCCTGAACTCTGGAACATGAAGGGAGAGATCATAGTGCGCCTGGGCAACTACGGCAATTCGCTGCCTTGTTTCGACCAGGCGATAGGTCTGCGGCAGGACTACACAGAGGCGCACAACAACAAGGGCGTGGCGCTTCTTCATCTGGGCCACTACGACGACGCGCTCGAGTGTTTTGAAAGAGCACTGGGCTCAAAGCCGGAACACCCGGAGGCTCTTGCGAACAAGGCGGTCGCGCTGCACATGCTCGGTAAGGGGGGCGACTCCCTGAAGTGGATTGACAAGGCGACCGAGATCCGTCCCACTGCTGAGCTGTGGAACAACAGAGGACAGATCCTCCTTTCGATGGACCGCTTCGCGGAGGCTCTGTCATCCTTCGGCAGGGCGCTCGAGATGAACGAGGACTCCCTCGAAGCGCGGCAGGGAAGGGAGATCACCCTTGAGAGAATGGAGCAGAAGAGGAGGGAAGATGAACACCTTGCCCAACCTACGGACATGCGTGGGTTTCTGGAGGCGGGCGAGACAGGTCCCACCTAGCCCAGTCTCGCGAGATCCAGGATGGAAACCCTCTTTCCTATGTTGCCGATGAGACTCCTCACGCTGCCCGCCGATTCGTAGCTCTTTGTGAGGAGGTCGATGTGGTCCCTTCCCATGTTCTGGGCGCGTAGCTCCTTCTTGAAGACACGGACGGCCCTCTTCCTCCTCATCTCGTATCGTAGGAACGTGAGGCCGAACTTGACCAGCAGCACGGGGACGTAGACCGCCACATCGAGTACGGGCTCACTCGTGCTCGGATTCCTTCTTGATCTTCTTCTTGATTTCTGCTTCGATCTCGCTTCCGATGTCACTCTCGTCGCCAACCTTGAACTGCATTTTCTTCTTCCCGCCCATGGCGTCGCCGATCATCCCAGCCAAGTTTAGATTGGACATATAGGTCTCCGTCAGGGCAAAGGCCTGGTCGTCCGTCATCCCGCTTTCCTTCAGCGCCTTGTAGAACCCCGCTACCGCCTGGGCGTATTTCATCGCCTGATCCTTTCCGTAGAGGACATCAGTCAGGCTGTTCAGCAGTGCCGGGATCTTCTCTGAGACGACCTCGAGAATCTCCGCCACTTCTCCTGCGTCTGTTTCCGGCATTTCGTATCACCTCTTGTCTTCATATGAATGACCTTCATATTTAGGCAAAGCGAGCACTTGTGACCAGTTCATTTGTTGAGCCAGATGGGTTTGTGAGGCGGTCAATAGGCTAGAATGGTATATGAAGTGTGTTTGGAACAAATGAGAAAGAAACAAATAAAGGAGAACGGAAGAATGAAGGGTTGGATGATCTGATGGTGAAGGAGGGCAAGAAATCGTTGGTAAGCTTTGTTTCCCGTGAGGCGTCTCCAGCTTCTCTATTTGTGTTGTGGATGTTCCTGATTCTTTTTGCACTTTCGTTCTTGATTATTGTAGTTGTGAGCGGAAGTGATAGGATTGAGTCTGTTATTGTGATGTGGGAGCTGTTTGTGTTACTGGTAATCTTCGTTATCATCGGATGGATTCTTGCTGTAGCGCCTTTAGGCAGTCGGGAAAAGGATGAAGGAGAAAGGTAGTTCTGTTGGTGAATCGTGTAGACGGATTCTCTCTTATCATGTTCATGGTTTGTGATCTGTCTTTGGAAGCAACAACACTTGTGACCACTTGTCGAGCAGTCTCTGAGAGATGTTGTACTTCTTGCTCTTTTGCGAACTCGTGCTCTCCACCGCTCCCTTCTCCTCCAGGATCTGAAGCCTCTCTCGGACTATCCTCCTAGATGCGGTCCCTCTCCTAGTCTTCAGCTCTCTCGTTATCTCGGATATGTTCCTCTCCTTTGCGTCGAAGAGTATCTTGATGATCTCGATCGAGATCGGGTCCTTGAGGCCCGGTAGGAGGATCTCTGGGGAAATGGCTCCGTATCTCTCGTAGAGCTCCAAGAGCCTGAAGTAGCCCTTTGATATGTCTTGGAACTTCTCAATATAGCTGAGGGCCTGGGAATAGGGCGCGGACATCTCCTTTATGGTGTTTTCCAACCTCTCCATCTTATCTGAGAGTTCCCTGATCTCCTTCCTCAAGTCCTCATCCGACATTCAATGACTGCAACTGAACCCCAATCTTTAATGTTATTGATGGCTGAATGAAACGGATTGCTCGGGGCGAGTCTCGGCGTCTCCGAGGTCCAGCGGTTAACCTTGTTCAAGGTTAACTTTCCCGAGCGCGTGCGGTTCTCCCTGCCCCTCCACCCTAGAAAGAGTTTTCTACTCCTCGGCAGATGAGAGCGCCGTGCCGAGGATCCGACCAGCGGGAATAGAACACGTGTACACGGACGGGCCGGGCCTATTCACTCGAAACCTCGTTCCCGGGGAAGCCGTCTACGGTGAGAGGCTGAGGACCCAGGACGAGACCGAGTACAGGTTCTGGAATCCCAGGAGGAGCAAGTTGGCGGCTCTCATACTCAAAGGATGCGATGTCTTCCCCTTCGCAGCGGACTCGACAGTCCTGTACCTCGGCGCGGCGAGCGGGACGACCGCGAGCCACCTGTCGGACATCTGCTCCCGTGGCGTCGTATACTGCGTTGAGTTATCACTTCGCCCTTTCAGGAAGCTTGTCTCGTTGAGCGAGTCCAGGAAGAACATGATGCCTATCCTCGCCGACGCGAACAGGCCCGAGAGCTACCAAGCGGCGATCGGAAGGGCCGACATAGTCTACCAGGACGTCGCCCAGAGGAACCAGGCGGGAATCCTGCTGAAGAATCTCGGATTGGTGCGGGAGAGAGGGTACGCGTTCCTCATGATCAAGGCCAGGAGCGTGGATGTGACGAAGAGGCCCACGCGGGTCTACGATGCCGTGGAGGACGAGCTCTCGCGCTCGGGCGTCAACGTCCTGCAGAGGGTCAGCTTGGACCCGTACGAGAAGGACCATGCCGCCCTCATAGCCCAGAAATGAGGCGACTGGCTGCCTGCACCAATCTTAAATAGTAGATGCATCATCTGTGGAATCTCCGAGGTTTCCAATGGCCAGAATGCATGCAAAGAAGAAGGGAAAGGCGTCCTCGACGAGGCCCTACCTGACAGAGAATCCGAAGTGGGTCAAGCCCAAACCGAGGGAGATCGAGGACCTCGTGGTAACGTACTCCAAGGAGGGCATGTCCAGCGCTCTGATAGGCCTTCGTTTGAGAGACCAGCACGGCGTGCCCAACGTCCGCCTGGCCACCGGAAAGAGCATCACTCGGATACTTGGGGAGAACGAGATGACCCCCTCCCTACCGGAGGACCTGTCGAATCTCATGAGAAAGGCGGTGCAGCTGAACGCGCACCTCAAGACCAACCCCAAGGACCTGCACAACAAGAGAGGGCTCCATCTGATCGAAGCCAAGATCAGGAGGATCACCAAGTACTACATCCGGACCGGAGTGATGCCGAAGGACTGGAAGTATTCTATCAAAACCGCTGAGCTTCAAGTGAAGTGAAGCCATGTCTCTGGAACTGCCTGAGGATTTCTCACGGAAGCTCGAAGAAGCCGTGGACGTGCTCTCCTCGGCAACGAGAGTGAAGGTGGTCTCTCATTACGACGGGGACGGACTGTGCGCCGCGGGCATCTTGGCGAAGGCGCTCCATCGTGAAGGACTGAGCTTCCAGGTAAGGACCACCCGGTCGCTCGACGAGGCCTTCATCGAGACCCTTGAGGGGGACGAAGATGTGATACTCATGGCGGACATGGGCAGCAATAGCCTCCCAGCCCTCGAGAAGCTGTCCGCGAAAGTGATCGTCCTCGACCATCACGAACCCAGAGGAGACAGCGAGAAGATCGTGCACATACACTCTCACCTTCACGGAATAGACGGGACAAAGGGCGCCTGTGCGGCCACCCTGTCCTTCACCCTCGCCACCGTCATGGACGAGGCGAATTGGGACCTGGCCGGCATTGCCTTGGCGGGAGCCGTGGCAGACAGGCAGCACCCAGGCGGTCTCGAAGGTCTCAACCGCTCCATCGTCAAGGAGGCCTCAGAGAAGGTGGTAATGAGGATCGACAGAACGCACACATTCCTCGGTGACACCCTCGCAGAGGCCCTGTCCCTTTCCATCAATCCCTATGTGATCGGCATATCCGGCAACGTGGGCGGTTCCGGTTCCTTCCTCACCGACCTAGGCATATCCCCCGACATGCGCGTCGAGGAGCTGGAGGGCGAGTCCAAGACCAAGCTCATCTCGGCCGTGTCACTAAAACTCCTCGAGCAGGGCGTCACGGCGGAGGACGTGAAGGGAGTGATCGAGGAAGGTTACTGGGACGTGTCCCGCGGAACCTATGCCAACTGGACCGCGGCCTACGTGAACGCCTGCGGAAGGCTCGGGAAGGACGGGGTCGGGGTTGCGATATGTCTTGGCGACCAGTCCGCTCTGGAAGAGGGAAAGAGGCTCAGGAAGGAGTTCTTGGATCTGGTCCTCGTGGGACTCAAGAAGGTGGAGGACGAGGGAGCGTTCGAGAAGAACCATACGCAGTTCTTCTACGTCGAGAACCCCTCCTTTGCGGGAACGATCGGCGGGGTCGCCATGAGATACATGCTCAATCCAGACCTCGCGACCGTGGCTCTTTCCGTTCTGACCGAGAAAACACGGATCTCGGGAAGGGCGACGAAGGACTTAG
>JAJISH010000370.1 GCA_022848825.1 Thermoplasmatota archaeon | reverse complement strand
GCCCGCCTCGTCCGTGGACTCCACTATGATGATGTTGGGTCCCCAGCTCAGTGTCACGTCCTCGGAGAAGCTTCCATCGAGTTCCGTCGGAATGAAGCGACCGTTTATGGTCACGGTGCTTCCCGCCTCGGCGGTGCCCCTCACCCTTACCGTGTTGGACGTCGTCGTCTCGGGGACGGACTCCAGCGTGAGGGCGGGAGGCGTGGTGTCCCTGGTGACCAATCTGCTGTCGGACGCTGTGTTCCCCGCGGGGTCGGAGAGGAGGAACGTGATGTTGTTCTCTCCCTCGAGCGGGAGCGGAATGACGGCGTAGAAGGAGCCGTCGCTCTGGACGGGGACGTCGATGCCCGCGATCCTCAATGACAGCATGTCCAGGTCCAGATGCTCCTCCGGTAACTGGGAGACGAGATCATCGACTAGTCCGCTGAACACTGCGAACTCACTGTTCGTCACCGCAGGATAGTCTATCCGCCCGAATGTCGGAGAGACGGAATCCGAGACGATCTCAATCGTTGCAGAGTTGTCGTTTGCCGAGACGAGATCACCCGAGGCGGTCAAGCCGAACCAGTCAACAACTCGGACCTGAATGATGTTTGTTCCATTGACGAGTGTGATCGTCGTCTTGAACCTCCCATCTGGACCCGCCGTCAGCATTTCCGATCTGACGAAGACAGTTGCGAGGGCCTCCGTCGTCCCGCTGACCGTCACCTCGGTCACCTGAGTATGCATCGTTGTCGGTTGGTCGAGCACGAGCGGCGGGGACTGGGTATCAACGACTATTATGAAGTCCTTTATGACCAAGTTGCCGGCAGCATCACCAGTGACGAATGTGATGTTGTGCACGCCCTCGGAAAGCGGAGTGACGGGGCTATAGAGGATTCCCCCTGCCCAGTATCCGTATGCGTCTTCGGCGTTCCTCACGAACTTGATGTCAATCGTGCTCCAAGATGTGGAATCCTCGCCATCGAAGTACACGGCGCACAGCCCGGGATCTATCTCTCCTCGTTCAAGATCCAACACCGCGACGGAGAACTGAGGCTGGATCTGGTTCGTCGTTCTGTTGTCCAGGTAGTTCACCTGCTTATCGCCGGTGCTCATGACAAGATCCCCAATCGACGGCGGCGTTCTGTCAAGCGTGATAGTCACTGGGATGAGCACGGCCTCGCTCGCTCCAGGCGGACCGAGCGTGAGCACGCCACCATAGTCCCGGTCCTCGGTGTCGCCCATGAACTCCCAGGACATCCCGAAGTTGAGCGGCGTGTTCGCCGTGATGGGGCCTTCTGGGGCATCGACCATCTTGTAGCCCTCTATGCCAGCTATCGTGACGCTTATCTCGATGTCGAAGTGACCCGGGTCTCGAGTGTCAAAACCGAGGACCTTGATGATGTACTGGCCATCCTTCGGGGCCTTCAGCTTGACCTGCTCGTCCGCGTCCGCATCCGCGTCGTATTCCACAAACTCACCCGGTTCCGCTTCCCCGTTCCCATTGGCATCCAGGAAGATCCCGAGGTCCAGGTCTGGTGCATCAGCCTTTCCCCATATGTGAACGTCGAAGATGAGGGCGTCCTTGACCCTGACAACGTAGGTGTAGTTGCCGCGTGCAAGAGCCTCCACGAACGTTATCTCACCCCCAATGAGCTCCTCCACGATCTTCTTGTCGAAGAATATCTCCACGTCATCGAACCTCTCCATCTGAGCCGGGCCGACAGCCATCGTTTCCATCCCCATCGGCCAATCGAAGTTCGACGTGAAGGTCATCCGCGCCTCTCCGGAGAGTTGGTTCGTGACCTTCCTGAGCTCCACCGGAGTGATCTCCACCCAGCCGACCTGGCCCGAGACGTTCTCCTCAGGCTCTTGTGTTCCATTGAACATCACGCAGTGGAGGGCGATGACGTTCAGCCCCGGTCTCAGTGGAGGGGTTATGATCTCCTGGCTCGTGTTCGTGACAGTGTTGAATTCATCATCGTCCTCGCTGGCTCCGGTCTCGCTCAGCGTGTAGCCCCCGTACCTGCTGCTGTCCGAGAAGTAGTCCGCATAGGCGGGGGCCGGATCCTTGCCAAACGCGTGAATGTCAATGTCGGAGGGCTTGAGATTCCAGGAGACATCGATATAGAACTTGTAATTGTAGGGATCTATGAACTTGCCCTGTCTCGGGACATCGATGTAGAAGTACCTCCAGTCACCGGATCTCTCAAGGTCGCCTTCGAACCCGCCTCCCATGCCCCCTCCTATCTTCGTGTTGTTGAAGAGGTCCTGGGATATCGAGGAGAACCCGCCAAACGTGAAACGCGTCTCCCTCGAAGCGACGTTGACGAGCACGGGGATTACCGATACGAGACCGTTCGCGTCAAGATAGATCCCTCCTTCGTAGGAGCCGATGCCAACATCCGGAGGCAGGGTCATCGTTGCTGTGAGGTCCTGCGTGCCGCCAGCCGGTATCGTGAACGAAGTGCTGTCCAAGGAGAGCCAGTCCCAGTCGAATCTCTCGAAGAACTCGATCTTGAGCTTCCAGTACTGGCCTTGGTCCAACTTTGTCGGCGTTGGTTTGAGGTTGATTATGAGCGCATCATGGATTCTTGAAGCCGGATTGTGGACCGTTGCCTCAAGGACATTGGCCACGTTGTTGCATCGCGTGAATGTGTTCGTCTCGATCTGCTGCATGATCGTGTCCGGATAGTCTCGGACTGGGAATACGGGAAGGTTCTCCCAGTCGCGAAGCTCCAGAATCATCACCGGGTCCTGCGACTCGCGGATTATCATGCCATTGCTGTCCGTATCGATGTCTGTGAAGTTGGACCATGCCGTGACCTTCATCAGGTCCGCAGAATTCCACAGACCGGCGTCGATTGGCGTTTGAACAAGCGTGTAGTTGTCCCAGATGAAGGGATGTGGCAGTATCTTTGTCAGTCCCGTGTCATTGATCCAGTACGTCAGCCTTCCGTCCGTGGAGAACCAGCCGTCGAATCTCGTGACTCCATCGGTGTAGTATGTGGCGGTCTTCTTGAAGACCTCATCGCTAGCCTGAACGGAAACGGACGATGTCAAATCCGTGTTCTCAACGGTGAAGTCGATCGAATCGCTCTCACCAGGGAACATCAGCTTTGCGAACGCCTCGGGTTTTCCGCCTGCGTAGAATCCTGGCACCCAGTACGTGGGATCAACAACTATCCCGCCAACGTTCGCGGCCAGGTCCACCGCCCTGCTCGCATTGACGAATCCAGCACCTTGCGACAGAACGTCATGGTTGATGTTGTCAGCTGATGACTTCAGTATCGCCTTCGCTTCCTGGACCGTCGGGAATCTCAGGTGGGTCGAGTGGAACGCCTCGTATATGAGCGCAACGACGCCTCCTGTAATCGCCGCCGATACGTGAGAGCCCTCGAAGAGCCCCAACTTAAGGGCCGTCATATTGCTTCCGTCAGGCCCTCTCCACAGCGGATCATCGACGTTTGCGACTCCGATCGTGACAACATCTGGCTTGGGGATTCCCATGGGCGTCGGACCCTTCGAGGAGTATGGCATGACATCTCCCCATTTCGGATTGGATCCTTCCTTCGCGCCATAGGATGCATACATGGACGAGTCTCTTGTGTAGTCGGTTGCGACGCCAGCCGTTATGACCGCTGTCGCAGAGGACGGCGAGTTGATTGTCCCATATCCGAATCCGTCGTTGCCCGCTGCGGTGACGAACACGGTACTCGCCCCCGACCGCTTGACGGATGCCCAGTCGGCGAACCGGCTGAATACATCCCATCCGCTGTTGAGCAAGCGTGCATAGTTGAAGCCGTTAATCACTATGTCCGCCTCATCCCCTGAGTCTGGAACTCCGTCGTATCCCTCCACTGCAAAGGTCCAGGCAGCGAAGATATTGTCAAAGGCGTTGGGAATCATGATGATCGTCGCGTTCGGGGCGATTCCGACGACCCTTCCTATGTCCGGGTCGCCCAGGTCCGTGTCAAGCCTGCCCTGGCCCACGATCGCTGATGCCATCCTGGTTCCATGGTACTTCTGGAGCCCCAGTTCTCCCGCGAACGCTACAAGCTCCCCGTTCTTCGGAACGATGCAGTCCTCGATCAGATTGTCCTCGCAGTAGACATCCGAATAGGGGATGTAGGTCTCTCCGTCCGAGATGAAGTACACCATTCCTGCCGACAGGTCGGGGATTCCGTCAGGTGTTGTGAGGTTCTGATAGTCGTTTCTGAATGCGGCGGTCGCGTTGTAATCATCCAAGTATCCAACCTCGTTCCCGCGATAGAGAACCACGTCAGTGTCATCGAAGATCTTGTCGTTGTTGAGATCCACGTACACTCTCTCATATACACCAGCGGTTCGGTTGTCCGCGACGAGTACGCCTATCGTCCCGAACGTCTTCACGAGATTCTCGCCGGGATGGTTCCCGAAGTGATAGACAGATTTCGTGGCATTCTGCGGTGAGATGTTCACCTTGTATATCTGGATCCTCCGGTACGCGAAGTTGGAGAGCGACCTGAAACTGCTGTCCCATGCGACATCCCCCTGTATGTTGAAGTCCGTTGGGGCAGAGTCATGAGGATGGGATCCGTTCTTGCCCACACTGAAAAGCTCAATGGCGAATCCCGGCGGGTCTCCCAACGCGCCTCTCGGCACTGCCATTTCGAAGAACCCGCTGTCAACAAAATCACCATCCTTCAGGCTTTTGTATTTCTGGGATCCGCCTATGTCAATCAGTCTGGAGCCATTCCAGCGGGAACCTTCCCATTCGTAAAGCGTGGCATTCATGAAGGTGTCGTTCTGGCTCCACGGGTATCCATCATCGTCATAGCCCCAAAGGGCACTCGTATAGTTGGCGTAGATGGCGAAGTCGGGGAGCTTGTGCTTGAATATGCCCTCTAGCTGTCCGGTGCCTATGTCCCACAGCTTGAGCTGTGTGTCCTCAGCGACAGTTGCAAGCTTGTCATCCGTGGGTGAAATGGAAACGCCGTTTATCTGGGCCTGGCTTGCCTGCTGAGAGAAGATCTCCACGAACGTGGAACCAGATTCTTGCCAGACTTTCGCTGTTCCTAGGAGGTCGCCAGCGGCAATCATGTCACCTGTCCACTCCAGAGTCCTCACGTCACCGAAGAGCCCCGTGAGATTCTGAACGGGATTTGCTCCCCAGACATCCCAGACCTTCACGTTGTAGGTTGTCTCTGCGGCGGATGATGCTAGCCTTGTTCCGTCCGGTGACCAGCAGATGCTCTGGATCTTCTGGGAATGTCCTTCAGGATTCACCGGAAACCTTTGGAGGACAGTGAGTGGGATCCCCCCGGCGGGGTCATTCAGGTTCGTGGCGTTCACATTGTAGATGTAGACCTGTCTGTCTCCCGAACCTATGGCAATGACATCGCTGTAGGCAAGGAATGGATTGAAGGCTACGGAATTCGGAGTGAACCCATTTATCGGCTTCAGATAGCCTATTACGCTTCCATCGTTGACATCGAGAATGTAGACCCTGTTCGAAAGGCCGCCCCCCACCGCGATCCAGGTCCCATTCTCATTGAAACTCAGGAGGGCTCTTCCCTCCGAGACAGTCCCCTCTGGGATGGGTATCTCTCTAATCTGGCTCCCAGTTGTTGGATCCCAAATCCGCACGTAACTTATCTCGGCCGTTGCCAGCAGACTCCCGTCCGGTGACCAAGCCACCGAGTGCGGTGCGGATAGATGCCCGAAGAGATCGAAGAGCAGGTCCCCATCCTTGCTCCATATCTTCACCATTCGGTCCTTTGATGCAGTCGCGATGAGGCTTCCGTCTGGGTTGAATTGCACATCCGTGATCGAGTCGGAGTGGGAAGCGTTCGTGTCTACGAGATTCCCTACGGGATCGTACTCTGCACCAGACGTGGCATTGTCGACATCAATGTAGATGCCGTACGTCTTGTTCAGGGTGCCCATGCTCGTATGGAATCCGAGGTACCAGAAGTCCTGGTCCCGTGTCACGAAGACGTCTATCAGATCGAAGTCAGTCGTCTTGGCCCCCACAGGAGGCTGGTACTTCACATCACCCGAATCGTCACTTCCCCACTGTTCACGCTCGGCGAAGTCGTTCTTGCCGTCGATCTTGATACTGTGACTGACCGGGAAGTTGTCAGTACCGTTCTGAGTGGCGTTCACGAACCAGGTCTCGTCAGGGTACTTGTTCTTCATGTATGTCGCGACGGACATCGGGTCGAAGACAATAGGCCACCCGTAGTAAGGGGAGTAGTAGTCATAGGAAGCAGTCACCACGTCGGCTATGTTCAAGGGCGGTGTGAAGGAGACTTGCCCCGTATCGTAGTCGACGCTGTAGCTCGCTCCTGGCATGGGGGTCCCATTGACGTAGAGAGTCTCTGTGCTCGGAATCACCTTCTTGTGAACGAGTGTCGCATTGTCCTGCCCAGCAACCGCAGATTGCACGACGATTTCGCCGGTTGTGGAGTAGGTCTTGGTGTCTCGTGCCTGAGTGCCAATCAGATCGAGATTCGCGAAGTCGACACCGGTGTCCGGTATGGCGATTTTGACGTCTTGGCCGGAGAAACCCTTGTCTCGGGCGGAATCGATTCCATGTCTCTCGTTGATCACATCCAACGATGGGGCCGGGCCGTCTCCTCCGCTGTCCATCGGCAGGTTGGGTTCGGAGTACTCTGAGACACCCACAACACCCTCGAGGCTCCCAATATCTGGGACGAGGGAGGCAGGGACCTCAAGGATCCTGACCGTCATCTCATACGATTCCTGCGTCAAGCCGAGCCCTTCCGAAGCGACCTTGTTCCCCACTAGGAAGTCGTGTAGGATGTCCGGTCTGAATGTCATCACCGCAATCTTCTCGATTCCCGTGCTTTCGGGCTCTGTGGCCGCCTTCCCTCTCAGGGTCCCCAGACCGTCGTCCACACCGAACGTCCCATACGTTTCCCGATGCTCGGTCATCGCGATTTGCGCGTCACTGTCCCCCAGCAACCCAAGCCCTGCCTGTGCTGCAGATGCCAACATGAGTAGGGCAAGAAAGACAGCTCTGGCGAAAAGCCAAACTCGAGGTGATTCTGCCATGTCCTCCTCCTCGTAGAAGTTCTGTTGAAGTCATGTTGCCTGAACTATAAGTATTTTGTCGGAATGCCTTCGCTGCTGGTCATCTGTCAACTGCCCAGACCGCTGGAGGAACATTTAAATACAAACTGGAATATAGCAACAACTACCGAAATTGTGGGCAGAAAATGATTGTCATTCGGAATGGAGGAGTAGCATGAAAGCAGGAAATAATCGCAGAATGCTAGTTGGACTTATGGTTGGACTCGTGGTGATCGGAATGGTTCTCCCGACAAGCGCCACTAGCATTTCCACGGAAGAAGAACGCCAGTCTCCCGTAGAACCTTCCTTTCTTTGGTTCTACTACTCTGGATTGGAGATAGACACGAGCGATTCCCAAGCCGTGATGGAGACCTACGCCAACGTGGAAACGGGAGACTACTACGTCATCCAGTACTCGGGCTATTTGACCGCTGACAGGGTGGAGAGGCTCGAGGACATGGGCGTCGGGCTGTACGAATACCTTCCGTACAACGGCTACGTTGTGAGAATGGATGAGTCAAGTGTCTCAAAGGTGAGAAGCCTCGATTACGTCAGGTTTCTGATTCCATACTACCCAGCCTTCAAGGTCTCCCCGGACCTGTTCGGACACGGGGTCGTGAAGGTGAGGGTGCATCTGTACCCAGATGTGGATTTCGATCGGAACCTGAAGGAAATCGAAAACCTTGGCGTGGTCTATGGGACATCCGCTCGTCATGGGACTGTGAATGTGATGGTCAATGGGATCCGAATGAATGAACTCGTCGCCATCCCTGACGTAAGATATGTGGTGGAGGACTCTCCAATCGTCATATACAACAACCGAGCAGCTACGATGGAAGG
>JAJISH010000037.1 GCA_022848825.1 Thermoplasmatota archaeon | reverse complement strand
TTGGCATTTCTTCACCTCCTCCCCTTCGGGCTTTGGGTACTTCTACGCGCCCCTCCTTGGCACGCGGGACGCCTTGACGCATCCCCTCGAACAGGGATACCTACACGGCGTTATAATGCTATTGGGGCCGTCGAACCGGGTCTGTTCGCGGATCCACCCGCCCATTCCTATGACGACGCTAGCACCCGTACTCCACCGCCCAAGTCTCATCGCCGAACTCGCTGACGGCGCAGTACTCCGTGAGAATGACCGCGTGCCCGCTCTTCAGAAGCTCGTGGTTCAGGTTCTTCCCGCCGCAGTAGACCACGGCGATCATGCGCCCGTACTGGTCCTCCAGCTGCCAGTCGTCCTGGTCCGCCGTCGCCTGCGATCCTTCGGGGCAGATGCCCGCCGCGAAGTCCCTCGCCTCGTCGTAGCCGGTCTCCCCATACTCGGGCGAGTCCACCAGCGCCAGACGGATCTTGACATCATCGATATAGAGCGTGTCCCCGTCCACGATCCTCGTCACCTCGCCCTCGAGGTTCTCCCCGGCACCGTCGCGGTTCTGAGGCTCTGGAGCAGGAATGACCGAGATGATCATTGACACAACCACGAAGGTCACGACTGCGAGCAAGACGATCTGGTGCCGGATCTGCCCCTTGTGCATGTTCCTCCTGAAGCAGGATTGTCGTTTCGGACTTTAAAGCTTTTTCGTCACCGTCTCGCGGTCCCGCCACCATTCGCATGCGCGAGTCTAACAGGCGGGTTGGCGTCGTCGCACGCACAGGAGGTCAAGTCGAATCCCCGCACTCATAAACTTGAAGTAGTCGGTGCGTCTACTCGCAGCCAGTGGAGGAACTCCATGACAACACAAGGATTCGGAGCCTTGCTCATAGACTACGACAACATCTACGCCTGTCTGATGAACCAGTACGGCTACGACAGATCGGATGCCCAGCTGAAGTCGGTCGAGATCGTTGGCAACACGATATCGCACATGACCGAGACACTGGGCGTATCGCCCATAATCAGGCAGGCCTTCGCGGACTGGGGGATGAACCCGGACGTGCCCAACGAGCTCTACACCATGGGCATAAGGGCGGTGCACGTGAAGGGCGTCAGGGGCAAGAGCAGCGCGGACATCGAGCTGTCGCTGCGCCTGCAGGAGGTGATGCTCACCCGCGAGGACATCAACGCGCTCGTCGTACTGTCAGGCGACAGGGACTACCTGCCCATCGCCCAGCGCGCGCAGGAGCGGGGCAAGCAGATAATCTTCTACTCCTTCGAGCGCACGCTCTCCGGGGACATCAAGAAGCTCGTGGGCCAGGACAGATACTGGTACATCGACCCCGAGAGCCTGAAGCCGCTCTCCGAGCGGGACTTCAAGCACCGCGAGCCGAAGAAGACGAAGAAGCCCACGAGACTGCCCTCCCTGATCAAGCACATCCCAGAGGAGGGAACGACGACCGCCGGGCTGGCGAAGAAGCTCGGGCTGAAGGAGAACGACATCCTCCGGCAGGTGGAGAAGCTCGCGGGAGATGGACTCGTCACGGCAGAGAAGGTGGGAAGGTGGACCAAGGTCAAGCACGTCGCTCCGCTCGATGACGATCAGAAGAAGGCGCTGCAGGCTGCCGCGGAGGCCCACAAGGAGTACGTCCCCAAGTACGGTAGCGTGAAGCTCTCCGGCTTCCTCGTGGTCAAGCTGGCGAAGGCTCTTCCCGAGATAAGCCACCTGGACAGGAAGAAGATATTCAACAGCCTCGTCGAGAGGGGTCTGGTGCAGCTGCAGAGGGAGAAGGACGCCCGGGGCGACCGCTTCCTCGTGTTCACCGTGGTCGAGAAACATCCGTTGGTGAAGCAGACCGCGGGAGCCCGCAGAAGCCGCAAGAAAGGCTGAGACCGTTCTGACGCCCGCCGCGGGGGGCTAGAGGTCTCTGTGATGGCTCTGGCGGGGGCAGGTCCGTCAAACCAACTCTAATATACCCAACGCAGCATGATATTCCAGTGGCAATGGTTCCGGGTGACTAGGGTGTCGGATGGTACGTCAGGAAGCATGAACGGGAGGGTCTGTATGATAACAGGCGCCAACTCCGGGATAGGCTACGTCACCTCCCGCGAGCTCGCGGGGATGGGAGCCGACGTCGTGATGGTCTGCAGGAGCAAGGAGCGCGGTGAGGCGGCTAGGAACGAGATCGTGAGCGAGACAGGAAGTGATTCCGTCGAGCTGATGGTCGCGGACCTCTCCTCGCAGAAGGAAGTGCGAAGACTGGCGGCCGACTTCAAGGCCACACACGACCGCCTGCACGTCCTCGTGAACAACGCCGCCCTGTGGCCCACGAAGCGCACCCTCACCGTCGACGGCCTGGAGCTGCAGTTCGGTCTGAACCACCTGGCGTATTTCCTCCTGACGAACCTCTTGCTGGACGTTCTCAGGGCGAGCGCTCCCGCGAGGGTCATCAACACGAGCTCGGGCATCCACAAGCGGGCCCGCATAGACTTCGACGACCTGCAGGCCGAGCGTGAGTACAGGCACATGCGCGCGTACGGGCAGTCGAAGGTCGCGAACGTGCTCTTCACGAACGAGCTTGCGCGCAGGTTGGCGGGCACGGGCGTCACCGTCAACAGCTTCACCCCCGGGATGGCGAAGACGAGACTGGGCCGGTACATGTCCCGAGGCGCGCAGTTCATCTTCCGACTGCTCGCCAAGAAGACGGAGAAGGGGGCGGCGACAGCGATCTATCTCGCGTCCTCGCCCGAGGTTGATGGCGTTACGGGTAAGTACTGGGCCAACTGTAGGGAGGCCCGCTCAGCGAAGCTGTCCTACGACAGGGGAATCGCCAAGCGGCTTTGGGAGGTCAGCGAGAGGCTCACCGGGCCGAGCCGATAGATGTTGTCGACTTCCCTATGTCAGGTCAACTACCTCGACACCGTACAGTCCCTCGACGAAGTATGCCTTGTCATCGTAGACACGAAGCTGGGTGACCCACCCGCTCGAGTGGTAGACGCCTCTGAAGCTAGGATCGCCCCGCACGTCGAACATATAGTGGCATCCCGAGTACGTGTTCAGGAAGGCGTACCCGCCCTCGAGCTTCCACAGGCTCGCGTAGCCGCCCACGGCGAACGTACCGAGGACCAGCGGGTTCTCCGTGTCCGTCACGTCGAGCACGACGAAGTATGTCCTTGGGCGCTCCTCGCCGATCCAGTACCAGTATGCCGTCGTGTTGCTGAGGTAGACAACCCCATCCTCGACGAAGATGCCGCTGATGTGCCCGTCCACCTGGACCGCGAGAAGCACGGTCGCGTCGTCATCCTGCAGCTCGAGCACGTTGACCGTCTGGAACTCCGCCCATCCTCCCGCTAGCGTGTAGACACGGTCGCCATCGACGTTGATCATCATTCCAGGAATATCGACCGAAGGCAGTTGCGCGGGGCCGTTCAAGTCCGCCAGGG
The DNA here is from genome assembly GCA_022848825.1 of Thermoplasmatota archaeon. Lineage (GTDB taxonomy): Archaea > Thermoplasmatota > Thermoplasmata > RBG-16-68-12 > JAGMCJ01 > JAGMCJ01. The sequence continues at coordinate 646 of JAJISH010000037.1, read as the reverse complement.
AGATCCTCCCAAGCCAGTCGCGTGTCTCCCAAATGTAGTCCTCGCCCACGCGCTCCCAGGAGTACTCGTAGTCCGTGAAGTAGAAGGTGTCGTCCTCGATGAGCGCGTTCATCACCATGCTGGCTCTGAAGCTGTATCTCGACAGCACCGTCGGGTCATATGGGTTGAGCACGCTGATCACGTGAAGCGTGTACCGCGGGGTCTCGTATTCCCAGTCGTATTCAGGACTGTAGAAGACCACGTACCCGTCCTCCAGAGCGGGGACGAGGCTCGAGTAGCCGTAGTAGCCCACGTCCATCATGGGGGCGATGCCGATTCCGTAGCCCTCGCTCGGCAGCTCCACCTCACCCAGACGACCGGGGTTAAGCGGGTCGGAGTAGTCGAAGATGCGAAGGTACGACTTCCTGTCCTCCGAACCGTGGCCGACCATGTAGACGTACGGCTCGTCAGGGAGGGCGTGGCCCCACAGCATTCCAGTGTCCATCGACACGATCCCGGATGGGCCTCTCGTCTCCAGCCTCATCGTGCTGCCGTAGTCGTGCTGGACCAGCCTCACGAAGTGGTCGCCCATCTTGAAGTAGTCCATTATGTGAACGGCCAGCTCCACGATCGCCGTGACGGCCGGGTCATCGCGATCGGTGAAGTC
>JAJISH010000369.1 GCA_022848825.1 Thermoplasmatota archaeon | reverse complement strand
AGGCGAACCGACGGATGTGGAGGAGGCCCCTGCAGTTGAGGCAGAACCCATACCGAAAGAGGAAGTCTCGGATAAGAAGGCCAAGCCGAAAGAAGTGAAGGAGAAAGCGGAAACCAAGGAGGTTGAGAATGGCGCTGCTGAGGACAAGCGAGATAAGGGAGATGAACATCGAGGAGAGGCAAAAGAAGCTGAAAGAGCTCAGGAATGACCTCATGCACGAGAGAGGAGTCGCAGCAATGGGCGGTGCCCCAGCAAGCCCGGGAAGGATTAGGGCAATCAGGTCCAACATATCACGATTACTCACGATAGTCCAGGAAGAGGAGACGAAAGGAGAGGAGGCAGTCAAGGAGGAAAAGAAATAATGGCTGGGATCTGCCCAGTTTGTGGGCTTCCACAAGAATTGTGCATGTGCGAAGAGATAGCCAGGGAACAGCAGCGCATAAAGATCTACTGCGACAGGAGGCGCTATGGAAAGATGGTCACGATTGTCGAGGGAATTGATGCCGCCGACATCGACATCGATGACCTGGCAAAGAGACTGAAGACGAAGTGCGCTGCAGGTGGCACAGTGAAGGACGGACGGATCGAGCTCCAGGGGGAACACAAGAAGAAAGTCAAACTTGCCCTGGAGGATATAGGGTTCACAGTCGAGGTCAGATGATGTGAAGAGGTCTACGATGCTCCACAAACATGAGTTGATAGGGCTGGAAGCAGAGGTCATCAGCTCGACTTGCAGTAACCTTGTTGGGTTCAGGGGGACTGTTGTGGACGAGACCAAGAACACTGTAGTGATTGAGGTGAAGGACGTGGAAAAGACTGTACCGAAGCAAGGAACGCTATTCAGGTTCCATATCGATGGAGGTGTTGACATAGAGGGAGCGAGGCTCCTCCACCGTCCGGAAGACAGGACAAAACGAGCGAGGTGAAACATGCCGAAGAAGAAGGCGAGAGATATCGGAATGGACGTTCCCACTCCAAAGAAGAGCTGCGATGATGCTCACTGTCCTTTCCACGGGAATCTTCCAGTGAGGGGTCAGACCCTGAAAGGCAAGGTGAAATCCAGCAAGATGAAGAACACGATAGTCGTGGAAAGAGAGTACATCAGGCTGATACCGAAGTACGAGAGATATGAGAAGCGAACAAGGGAATACGTGGCTCACAGCCCCCCGTGTCTGGAGATCGAGCGTGGGGACAGCGTGGCGATAATGGAATGCCGCCCGCTCAGCAAGACCGTGACATACGTGGCGATTGAAAAGAGGGAGGACTAGCCGCATGAAGGGGATAGCCGGAAGACAGACAAGAGGCCTTCCAAAGGGAGCGTATCTGGATTGCATAGACAACACTGGAGCAAGGGTCGTCCAGATCGTGGAGGTCCCCAAGTATCACGGACGGTTGAGACGGTATCCGAGCGCCGGAATCGCCGATCTACTTGTGGTAAGCGTGAAGAAGGGGACGCCTGAGATGAGGAAACAGCTTGTGTATGCCGTCATAGTCAGACAGAGAAGGCCGTTCCGAAGATCGGACGGAGTGATGGTTCAGTTTGAGGATAATGCCGTGGTGATTACGACGCCCACTGGCGAGACGAAGGGCACGGACATCAAAGGCCCCGTGGCGAGGGAAGCTGCCGAAAGATGGCCTCGTATCGCTGCGACGGCATCGATGATAGTATGAGGGTGTAACGATGAAAAGCGGGAAGGCTAGAAAGCAGAGAAAGGATCTATACACAGCCCCCTGGCATACGAGGAGGAAGAGGATGTCTGCCCATCTATCCGAGAAGTATCTCGGAGACGAGAAGAAGGCCTACCCGCGCGCTGTACCCGTCCGCAAGGGGGACACCGTGCGTATCACCCGTGGGACCGACAGGGGTCACGAGGGCAAGATTGCCACGACGGACACGAAGAGCATGACGATTACAATCGAAGGGCTGACGAGAAAGAAGGCGGATGGTACCCAGATCGGAAAGAAAGTCCATCCGTCGAACTTGATAATACTGAAGCTGGATCTCTCCGACCCTGTGAGGAGAGAGAAATTCGAAGCGTTGGGGGATAGAGAATGAAGAAACACCTGAAACGACTGGCGTCACCAAGGAGTTGGATGATTCCAAGGAAGAAGCACAAGTGGGTCGTAAGACCGAGACCAGGACCCCACGGCATGGAAGAGTCGATTCCCCTGCAAATCATCCTGAGGGACACGCTCCACTACTGCGACAGTGCCAGAGAAGCGAGGATGCTCCTTTCATCTAGAGGGGTCCAGGTAGACGGGAAGCCCATGAGGGACCTGAAGAGAGGCGTCGGTCTGATGGATGTCCTCTCGTTCGAGCAGAAGAAGGAGCACTTCAGGATGCTGATCGACACGAAAGGCAGGCTTCGACTAGTTGGAATAGACGCCAAACAGGCGAAATGGAAGCTCTCGAGAATCGAGGGGAAGACTACCGTGAAAGGCGGAAGGATTCAGCTCAACCTGTTCGACGGCAGGAACATCCTCCTCGACAAGAATGCATACAGGACTGGAGATGTCTTGAAGATCAGCGTTCCTGACCAGAAGATAGTGGACCACTATGAGTTGACGAAAGGAAACGTCGCCCTCCTTGTTGGTGGGAAGCATGTTGGGGAGCTAGTCAAGCTCAAGGAATACGAGAAATCCAGAAATCCGAGGGAGAACGAGGTCACGTTCGAGGAGGGCTTCAGCACTTCCTTCAGAAACGTCTTCGTCGTGGGCAAGAAATCCCCTGAGATCAAGATACCAGAAACAAAGGTCGTCTAGGCGAACAAGTGAGTGATATGAGAGACGTGAGAATCGAGAAAACCGTGGTCAATATCGGCGTAGGCGAGGCAGGAGAGAGACTCATCAAGGCTCAGAAGGTTCTCGAAATGCTCACAGGCCAGAGGCCAGTAGAGACCATTTCGAAGACGACGAACAAGGATCTTGGCATCAGAGAAGGCATGCCGATTGGATGCAAGGTGACTTTGAGGGGCGAGAAGGCTGAGGATTTCCTCAAGCGAGCCCTTTGGGTGAAGAACAACAGACTCGCGAACTATAACTTCGACCCTGAAGGGAACTTCTCGTTCGGTGTCCCTGACTACACGGAGTTCGAGGAGATGAAGTACGATCCAGAGATCGGAATCTTCGGGATGGACGTCTCCGTTAGTCTAAAGCGCCCTGGCTACCGGGTGACCAAGAGAAGGAGAAGAACGTCAAAGATCCCGATCAGGCACAGAGTGACCCGTGAAGAAGGGATTCAGTTCATACGGGACAGGTTTGAGATTGAGGTTGTCGGATGAAACCGAAGAAGGAGTTCGGAAGGAAGAAAGGCTGCAAGCGATGCGGGCGCAAGCGGGGCATCATCAGAAGGAGCAGAATCTATCTCTGCCGCCAATGCTTCCGCGAAGTTGCCTTCGAGCTCGGCTTCAGGAAGTACTCATAGGTGATAGGCGTGCAGCATGATCCATTGAACGATGCCATGGTTCGCATAAGGAATGCGGAACTCTCCGGGAAGAGGAAGTGCTTGATTAGGCCATCCTCGAAACTCATAGCCAGAGTACTCAAGGTGATGCAGGAGAACAGGTTCATCAGGAAGTTCGAATACATAGAGGATGGCAAGTCTGGAATCTTCGAGGTGGAGCTGAACGGAAACATAAACAACTGTGGTGTCATTAAGCCCCGCTTCTCCGTGAAGAGGGTGAATCTCGAGAAGTACGAGTCGAGGTTCCTGCCCGCCCAGAACTTCGGTGTCCTCATTCTGACGACGACGGAAGGTGTACTATCTCACTCTAAGGCCAAGGAGCTCGGTGTTGGCGGAAAGCTGCTCGCGTTTGTGTATTAGGTGCTATAAATGCCAGTATCAGGAAGGATTGAGAAGAGAATCGGAATCCCTGACGGTGTCGACGCAACCGTCGAAGAGGACAAGGTCACTATCTCGAGTCATGGATCCATCGTAGAGAGACGTTTCTTCCATCCTCTGGTCTCCATTGACAAGGACGGGGATGAGATCGTGGTGTCATGTGGGTTCCCGAAGAAGAAGGAAGCGGCTTTGGTGGGGACGTTTGCATCCCACATAAAGAACATGATGCTGGGCACGGCGAAGGGATTCGAGTGCGAAATGAGGATTGTCTACGCTCACTTCCCGATGAAGGTCTCCGTGAATGAGGAACGGAGTATCGTGCTGATTGAGAACTTCTTGGGAGAAAGGCATCCCAGGACGGCGAGGATAATGGGTGAGACCGAGGTTACGGTCAAAGGGGACACTGTGAAACTTATGGGTTACAGCAAAGAGGACGTGGGTCAGTCGGCCGCGAATATCGAGCAGGCCACAAAGATAAAAGGATTCGATCCTCGAGTCTTTCAGGACGGCGTATACATAATAGAGAAACCCAAGGTGCAGGAGAATGAGTGAGAAGAAGGCTAAGAAGGTCGAGAGGAAGGCAGAACCGCCAACGCTGACGGAGATAGGCAAGGCCAGAAAGGCTGAGCTCATCGAGATGTGCGAGTCCCAAGGGCTCGATACGGAAGGGACAGTCGCTGAACTCAGGAAGAGACTGAGGAGTCGTCTGAAAGAGGAAGAAGAGGAAATCGAAATCATAGAGGAAGAGGCGGTACGACCAAAGATAAAACCCGTTCTGGATGATGAGACAAAGCTGCTTCTCAAGGTCAGAGAGAAGCAGAAGCGGAAGAGACCCGCGTTCAGGAGACAGGAGTGGTTTAGGTACAAGAAGTTGGGCAAGAGCTGGAGGAAACCACGCGGCCTTCATTCAAAGATGAGAAAGGGGTTGAAGTACAGACCCAAGATGGTGTCGGTCGGATACCGATCACCGCGAAAGGCCAGAGGACTCCATCCTTCAGGCTTTAGGGATGCCCTCATCCACAATGTGAAAGAACTGGAAGTGCTCGACCCGAAGACCCAAGCGGCCCGCATCGGGCACTCAGTAGGGACTAGGAAGCGTGTTGAGATTGAGGCAAGAGCGGACGAGATTGGAATCCGCATACTGAACAGGAGCATGGTTCATGAACCTGAAGAATCAGAGGAGAATGGCAGCCAGTCTTCTTAAGTGCGGGGTCAACAGAGTGTGGATCGACCCGCTCCGA
>JAJISH010000368.1 GCA_022848825.1 Thermoplasmatota archaeon | reverse complement strand
GCCCGCCTCGTCCGTGGACTCCACTATGATGATGTTGGGTCCCCAGCTCAGTGTCACGTCCTCGGAGAAGCTTCCATCGAGTTCCGTCGGAATGAAGCGACCGTTTATGGTCACGGTGCTTCCCGCCTCGGCGGTGCCCCTTACCCTTACCGTGTTGGACGTCGTCGTCTCGGGGACGGACTCCAGCGCGAGGGCGGGAGGCGTGGTGTCCCTGGTGACCAATCTGCTCTCTGACGCTGTGTTCCCCGCGGGGTCGGAGAGGAGGAACGTGATGTTGTTCTCTCCCTCGAGCGGGAGCGGAATGACGGCGTAGAAGGAGCCGTCGCTCTGGACGGGGACGTCGATGCCCGCGACCAGCAAGCTGAGAATTGTAAGGTCATTCGGCACGAGAGGCGAGATGAGATCTTCGACCTGTCCGCGTACTGCCAGAGTCTCTTCGTTCGTAGTCGACCGCACATCCAGATCCATCGAAGGTTGCAGAGAATCCGAGATGACCGTGAGGTACACGGTCGCGGAATTCGCCGGGATGTGTTCCTCGGTGGCGAACCAGTCGACAACTTTCACGACAATGATGTTCTCTCCGGGGGTCAATGTCACGGTCCTCTCGAAGCGCCCGTTGCCGTCTACGGGGACTTCCTCGTCCCTGATGGTGATCGTCGAATCTCTGTCCGCCACGCCGCTAATCAACGTCCTGTCCTCCTGTGTGTGGAATACGGCGGGTTGATCCACGGAGATCTGCGGAGCGCTGGAGTCCACGGTGAAATGGTATGTCTGCTCCGCCAGGTTTCCCGCGACGTCATGAATCGCGAAAGTGATGCTGTGAACGCCTTCGGGAATGGGCGCGAGCGGGACGTAGCTCACCGTACCGCCCCAGTAGCCATACTCGTCCTTCGGGCCCTGGTCGAATGGAATCTGCACAGTGGCCTGAGACGTGACATTCGCCCCATCGAACCAGACCTCTGCACTTTCCGGACTGAGCTCACCACCCTTGTACACGGCTGTTTTCGGATCGGAGACCGAGATACTGAAATCGATGTCGCCTTCCGTCACCTTGATCTGACCAGTGTAGTTGACGATGTTGCTCGACGACTTGATCGTGAGGCCTGATATCGCGGGCGCGACCCTGTCCAGGTTCAGTTCCACTGGCACCAGTACCGTCAGAGGTGCACTGACGGGTCCGACATAGAGCGCACCAAGCATCTGGGAGTCCTCCGTGCTCCCGGCGAGATTCCACTTCAAGGACACCTTCGTAATCGTGCCTGCCGGAACGATGTCTGTTGTCGTTCCCTCGATCTCGAACCCCTCACCCTGTACGAGGGAAATGTCCATGTTGAACGTGCCTTCGGAACCGGCGAAAACAGAGAAGCCGAGGACCTTGACGAGATATGGTGCTCCTGTCACGGCCTCATTTATGCCTGCCGTGTCGGGGTCGTCTTCCGCAGTGGGTCGGATCAGTCTGACGTGCTCGTCCGCATCTGAATCCGCGTCAAGAGCGATGAACTCCTCAGGTTGAGCCTCACCGTCCGGTACATTCCCTGTGCCCTTTCCGTCGAGGAATATCCCGAGGTCGAGATCGGTACATGACTTGGCCGTCGTCTCTCGATCGCTCGTGATGTGGATATCGAATATCAGTGCGCTGGGTCTCACCTTGACGACCTTCGTGTACTTCGCCTTGGACAGGATCTCGGTGAAGCTCGCTCCGTCGGTCTTGTCCTGGAACACGGTCACATTCTTCAGTTCGATAGGCATCGATGGGCCCGCCGATATCCCGCCGACCCCCTGCCAATCAGTGGCAGAGTGGATGTGAACGTCTCTACTCCCGCTCAAGTTGTTCGTGCTGATGCTCAGTATCGACGGTACGACATCCATCGTGTTCACATTTCCCGAGACGGTCTCTTCGTGAACGGTTCCGTTGAGTGCACGGTGTTGGATGGCTATCACGTCCAGTCCGCCGATGATGGTCGGCGCGACTATCTCTCTGTTCCCGCCCGTCGTCGTGAAGACCGAGGTGGTCTCCTCGCTACCGCCGAAGTTCTTGTAGAACACGTATGGACCGTATCTCGCCTCCTCGAACGCCGCATTGCCGTACATTGAGAGACCACCGCGACCGAAGGCGAACGCATTGATGTCCGTC
>JAJISH010000367.1 GCA_022848825.1 Thermoplasmatota archaeon | reverse complement strand
CCGTAACCAGCGTGGTCGTCCAGTCCGGCAGCTGGAGTGTGGGAAAGGCGGTATGAGCCACCTCGATGAGCAGCCAGGCCACGATCCCGTAGGCCACGCCTACCCGGAAGACGTTTCGGCGTCTTAGTTCAGTGATGAGTGACATGGAAGTCACTCCCAGTCGGTCCAAGCCGTTGGCGGATCAGTGTAGCCACACCACGGGAGGATGGCCCGATCGGCATCCTCTGGGCGGATAAGCAACCGTCCTCAGACCCAAAATCGTGAGTCTTCAAGCTTCCTACGGCCCTCTTCCGCGAGAGCACGGGCACCCCTTGATTCGGGCGGTTGTGTGGTGGGTCACCCCCCTCTCGGTGTCGTGGGCTCAGGCGGGACAGATCGGCGCGGACGCGGGCGAGCCTCCGCGGATCTGACATAATTGGGTCTTCTCGGGCTTGGAAGGGCCGTTGAAACGCCTATCCGCGTTAATGTCTATCCTTGTTCTCAATGAAACTGTAACGTTCCTTCAGGTTCTTGGGGGTGCAGTAACTGTGGTTGGAGTAGTTATTGCCCAGATGGCCCAAGCTAGTCGAAAATCCAATGAGCCCCCTTGAAACTCCAAGAAGGATATGTCCCACCGTAGTGACCAATGGTTGATGGGGTCAAAATCATGCCTGATGAACTAAAGGTCGGTACAGCGACTGCAAAGAGAGGTGAACTCCAGAAGGGAATAATCAAGGGAGTTGAACTAAATACAACTACCAGTATCGACATTCCAGTCCTTGTTATGAATGGTCAGAAAGATGGACCAACCCTACTCATGGTTTCAACTCAGCACGGAATTGAGATACAGGGTGCTGAAGTGATCCTGAGGATTATGAGGGAAAAGATGAGTCCTAGGAATCTTAGAGGGGCCATCATTGGAATACCTGTAGAGAACCCTCTTGCTTTCATGCACCATCAGTATCTGTCTTGGATTGACAATCTTGATCTTGGTGGTGGAGGAAGTGATAGCCCGCTGACTGCTGACAGGCCAAACGGTAATGCGACAGAAAGACTAGCCTATGCACTCTGGCAAAAAGCTTGGAAACAAGCAGACATGGTCCTCAATATCCACTGTAATACAAGACCAGATTCGCTCTTCTTCACAGAAATAAATGTTGGAAACTCAAGCACTAGAGAGAAACTCGAGAAGATGGCTGAGGCTTTTGGTGTAACCAATGTGGTTGAGAGCGATCCTATTCCTGATGATGCACCTAACACGCTTGTCAATTTGGCTGTGAAGAACGGAATTCCAGACATCCTTATCGAGCTCATTGATGGTAGATGGATATCGGAACCTTCCACCACTGTTGGTGTTCGTGGAATTCTCAATATCATGAAAGTGTTTGACATGATAGACGGTGAAGTGGAACCACAAGAAGGAATTCAAATCATACCTGGTATTTGTACATGGCAAGACATCGTTCATGCAAATCGCGGAGGTCTCATCCGGTTTCTGAAGACTCCAGGTGACTTCTTGAAGAAGGGTGAGGTCTTTGCAGAGATCTACGATCTCTACGGCGACGTCCTGGAACGAGTTGAATGTCCTGTGGATGGCTACATCTGGTCATACCCATGTGGTGATATTCTTGGCACTTCAGGAAGTCTGCAAGCTGTTCAGACAGGCGCTGACATTGCATATGTCTTCACGTCTGACCAACAGTGAAATTCCTACTGGGGTCTCCTCAAGACGTTACTCCCCGCGGATTTGAAATAACCCTGCCTTCTCGGACCTGAGAAGGCCCTTGAAACGCCTATCCGCTAACCCGATTGCCCCTTCGGCACTCATTTGACCGAATGGTACTTCTCGGACGTACCGAAAACGCAGCTTCTTTTGCCTATGCGCAGAGCCTCGCGGCCGATGGGATCTTTCAAGCCGGGGAACAGTGGCACTTTATCGTCGCCGACTTCCTAAGCCCCACCCTGGGCCTACCCCCGAACGACTTCGGGAGCATCGGAGTTGGGAGCCTCTCCGGACATAGTGGCAGAGCAACAAACGACGGGAGGCTCGAGTGGCGAGCGCCTCACACCTTGCGTTTCCTGAGCTCCGCCAGGGAGAACTTCTGGTACCAGGTGGATTCGGCCCCTCCGCCGTAGCGGTCTATCTCCACCTCGACGAGGTAAGGGTTGCCGGCCCGTGTGGCGTCGATGCCGCGGCGTAGTGCGCCCTCAAGTTCCTGGGCTCGCTCCACCTTTTCCCCGGGCACACCTTGGCTTTCAGCCAGCTTGGTAGCAGATCTGATGGCGCGAGGGAAAG
>JAJISH010000366.1 GCA_022848825.1 Thermoplasmatota archaeon | reverse complement strand
TCAAGGCGGGGGCATTCACATGATCTTCGTCTCAGCGGACCCCGAGGACGTGATAGTCGAATGGAACGAGTCCAACAACGTGGCGGGCAAGACGTTCACCGTTCTTCCGATCCAGAACCCGGCAAGACCCACGGATGTGAGCGCAGCGCTTTTCGGGATCGCGAACACCGGAGTGATCGTCACCTGGACCCTCTCGCTGGATGACAACGGGGGAAGGAAGACCGTGGAGAGGTATGACATCTACCGCGGTTCGGACTTCGACGTAGGAGGCGCTGGCTATCAGTTCATGGGCTCGGTCTCCAAAGGCTCCCACAACTTCATAGATCAGAGCGGGGGCTATCTCAATCCCAACGACTACTTCTATCATGTGTGCGCGTTCAACTCGTCGCTGGGCAGCTCGTGCAGTCTCACCCAGGGCGCGAAACTCAACATCCCCGCCGCAGCAGGATGGAACCTCCTCACCTTCCCTCTGGTTCTATGGAAGAATGACTTGGAGTCCATCTTCGGGAACGTCGACTTCGACGTCGTGAGGATGTACGACGCACGGAGCTCCTCGTGGGTGTCCCATTTCTCCTCGAAGGGCTACAGCCCTCTCGATAGGGTGGACGAGTCCAGCGGGTTCTGGTTCCACTGCCTCAATGATGGCAACTTCACAATCGCCGGTCAGGTCCCTCAGCAGGTTGAGCTCGACCTCCGCAGGGGCTGGAACCTCGTCGCGCTCCCTTCTTTCGCTTCGGACTTGCAGCTTACGGACCTCACATCGATGTACCCGCTCAAGCGGGCGGAGACATTCGATGCGGCAAGCCCGCCACACTTCCTGCGCGAGGTTGGCAGCCTCGAAACGCTCGACCCGAAGAGAGGCTACTGGATTCAGGCCCTCGAGGACGTGACGATATCCATAGCCAACTAGTGGCGGGTCAGGTATCGCGCGACATCGCAAGCAAGGTTTTTATACCCGTAGGCCAATAGGATGTATTAGCTCTCAATCAAGAAGGGCAATGCGACTTGGCATCCCTGTTTTGTTGTGAGGAGAGGAGTTGGTGCACCCAACGAGTTCTTTCGTTGGGGAAGGGAAAGAGATCGCGAGAATGACTTCTCGCTGTCCGTGAGATCCGATCATACGCAACCTGGACGAGTGCAAAGCCGATAGGTCAGCGGTTAACTACGCTGTTTGGGGAATGGCTTGGCTCGGGCGCTGATGAAGGTCGTGTCAAGCTGCGATATGCGTCGGGGAGGCGCAAGAACCCTGAGATCCGACGATTGCCGAATGGGACTTCCTGCCTTCGGGCAGCCCGTAAGGGTGAGTAACCCCCCGGATTGAAGCATCTTAGTAGGGGGAGGAAAAGAGACCAATAGGTATGCCATAAGTAAAGGCGATCGAAAATGGCGCAGGGCAAACCGAATCCCCTTCCGAGAGGGAGGGGAGATGTGGTGTTTGGACCCCAGCACTTCTTACCTTTCTAACTCGAAGTCTCCTGGAACGGAGCACCAAAGAGGGTGAAAGTCCCGTAGAGGTGCCGAAGGAAGAAGATTTGGGGTATCCAGAGTAGCATGCGTTGGAAATCGCGTGTGAATGTGGGAGGCACAAACTCCCAACCCTAAATACGTCCCGAGACCGATAGTGCAATAGTAGGGTGACTGAAAGTTGAAAAGTACCCTTGACGGGAGGTGCAAAGAGCCTGAAACCAGACAGCTACAAGCTGATATGGCATGAAAGGGAAGAAGCAACTAGCGTTGTGGACCAATGTCATATCGTCCGTTTCGAATTACGGGCCAGGGAGTTCTAACTAATGGCGAGGTTAAGTACGAAGGTACGAAGCCGGAGCGAAAGCAACATGCTCGCAGCCTTCGGGCGAGGAGCGTCGTGTGCTCGCGAGGAGTCATTGGTGCGATACCCGAAGCCGGTCGATCTATGCCTGGGTAAGTTGAAGCCTTTCGAAAGGAAGGTGGAGGACTGAACCGGTGTTGACGTGCAAATCGCTCGGATAACCTGGGCATAGGGGTGAAAGGCCAATCTAGACCGGAAATAGCTGGTTCCTCTCGAGACTACTCGCAGGTAGACCTCAGACGAGGTAGATGGTGGGGTAGAGCACTGATTGGATGTGCAGGGGGAGAAATCCCTCGGCATCTTGTCAAACTCCGAACCTGTCATCGCCGTAGACTCTGGGAGTGAGGGCATCCGGGGTAAGCTTGATGTCCAAGAGGGAAACAACCCAGACCGGGGTTAAGGTCCCAAAGTATTGGCTAAGTGTCTGAAAGGGAGTCCGTAGTCTAAAACAGCTGGGAGGTGGGCTTAGAGGCAGCCACCCTTTAAAGAAAGCGTAACAGCTCACCAGTCGAGATTACGGGCCCCGAAAATGGACGGGGCTAAGCCAGTCACCGATACCTCGGAGCACGGAAACGTGATCTGGTAGAGAGGCGTCGTGCGCGGGTGGAAGTTCGGCCGTGAGGTCGAGTGGACCGCGTTCGAATGAGGATCCTGGTAGGAGTAGCAGCAAAGTACCGTTAGAATCGGTACCGCCGTAGGGGCTAGGGTTCCTCGACAATGGTCGTCAGTCGAGGGTTAGTCGATCCTAAGGTGTCCCTTAATCGAGGCCACCGAATGGGAAGCAGGTTAATATTCCTGCACCGCGTGGGTCTTTGCCTGGTCTTTGACGCATCTGGATATGCTTAGCAGGTTTGCCAATCTGTTCAAGCGTTTAACCTCGGGGAGAACCGTAATGGTGAGAACCGAGCGAAGGCGTGAGTAGGCGGGCGTAAGCCCTCTTGAGCAAATTCCTGGTGCCCGTGAAAAGGAGGCCAGTTACAATCCACGTGTTCGTACCGAGAACTGACACAGGTGCCCCTAGGTGAGAAGCCTAAGGCGTGTCGGCGTAATCTAGGCGAGGGAAATCGGCAAATTAGCTCCGTAACTTCGGGATAAGGAGTGTCAGTCATGATGATGGCTGATCGCAGTGACTCGGGGGCTCCGACTGTTTACTAAAAACATAGGTGACTGCAAGTCCGAAAGGATGTGTATAGTCGCTGAAACCTGCCCAGTGCTGGTATCTGAATGCCCGGTACAACGGGAGGAAGGACCAGTAAACGGCGGGGGTAACTCTGACCCTCTTAAGGTAGCGTAATACCTTGCCGCTTAATTGGCGGCTTGCATGAAGGCTCAACGAGAGCCCCACTGTCCCCGCCTTGAAGCCGGTGAAACTGACGTATTGGCGCACAGTCCAATATCTTCCATCTGAAAGCGAAGACCCCGTGGAGCTTTACTGCAACCTGTCGCTGTGATATGAATCCTGATGTGTAGTGTAGGCGGGAGACGCTACTATGGCTCGGCGCTAGCCGAGTTCTGAGTCGTCGATGAAACACCGCCCTTTAGGATTTGTATCACTAACTTCCTCGGAAGGACAACGATAGGTGGGCAGTTTGGGTGGGGCGCCACGCCCTCCAAAAGATAACAAGGGCGCCCAAAGGTCAGCTCAGGTAGGTCAGAAATCTACCGTTGAGTGCAAAGGCAAAAGCTGGCTTGACGTGGTTCGGCCCAATAACGAACCACGATGCGAAAGCAGGGCTTAGCGAACCAACCGACTTTATTTGTGAGAGTGGTTGATGACAGAAAAGTTACCCCGGGGATAACTGAGTTGTCTCCAGCAAGAGTTCGTATCGACCTGGAGGCTTGCTACTTCGATGTCGGCTCTCCCTATCCTGGCGGTGCATTAGCTGCCAAGGGTGCGGGTGTCCACCGATTAAAAGGGATCGTGAGCTGGGTTTAGACCGTCGCGAGACAGGTTTGTTGCTTTTCGGTGGAAGTGTCTTGGTGCCTGAGGGGAAGGAGCCTTTAGTACGAGAGGAACGGGGCTTCGCGGCCTCTAGTCTACCAGTTGTTCGGCAGAGCATCGCTGGGCAGCCACGCCGTACCGGATAAGAGCTGAAAGCATCTAAGCTCGAAGCCGCCCTCAAAACAAGGCACCTTATGACACTCGTAAATGACGAGTTTGATAGAACCGGGGTGTACGGTGGAAGCTTCGGCGACCACTTCAGCCCGCGGTTACTAACAGTCATAACCGCTATTCACCGATTCGGTGGAGTAGTTTCGGCTTTGCCGTTACACAGGTTGCGTATGACCCTCTCTATTGTTTCTTTTTGGCTCGCGTGGATGTAGTTTTTTCCCAGCTTTTCGCGGACCCCTCCCGCATGCGGGCTCTAATACTCTGCGGGCACTCGATTGAGCATGGTTGATCTCACGATGGATGTCCATGAGCCCAAGGCTATTGCCAGGCACCTAGAGGACCTCAAGGTTCCGTTCGCGGTGAAGAAGATCACGCCCGGTGACTACGTGGTGGGCGAGGTCGGGATCGAGAGGAAAACGTTGGGGGATTTCTTCAGTTCCCTGGTGAGGAAGCGTCTCTTCGACCAGACGATTCGCCTGAAGAGCTGCTATGAGATGCCCATCCTGCTCGTCGAAGGCGATCTCAACGATATCACGACGCATCGAAATCCCGCTGCCCTTTGGGGGGCCATGCTCTCGATTCTGATGGACGAAGACATCCGTGTCCTCTTCTCCCCGAGCAGGCTGGAGACCGCGAGGATCCTCAGGGCCGTCTGGCGGAGACAGGAGAATGGAGGTTCCAACTACGGGCTGAGACATAAGCCAAAGATGCTCACGATGGGAGAGAGACAGCTGTTCATGGTGCAGGGATTCCCCAACGTCGGCGGGACTCTCTCGAAGAACTTGCTGGAAGAGTTCGGGAGCGTGAGGAGGGTGATGATGGCGAACAGGGAGGATCTGATGGGGGTTCCCAAGGTCGGGAAGAAAAAGGCTGACGACATCATTACGGTCCTTGACGAGAAGTACGAGGGATACCGGAAGACCTCATTCAACGGACCGATTGACCGTTGGGAATGACCTTACGCATCCTTCTCAGCGCTCGTATCTTCTCCTCGTTGCCCAGCTTGGATTCCTCGATTCCACTCTTCAGAATGTGGATGGATTCATCCATTGTCCTCCTGTCCACGGGATATGGGACTCCGTCCTTTCCGCCAACGGTGAAGGAATACTTCACCGGGTCGCGCCAGCTTGGCTCGTCTCCATAGATGAGGTCCGAGATCAGAGCGAGAGCTCTCACCGTGCTGGGCCCCACGCCTCTGATGGCCAGCATCTCCTCGTAGTTGCTGGGCTGGAAGTCATAGATCGCCCTCATGGCGTTCCAGTTGATGTTTCTGGGCATCCGCAGAGCCCTGACCTCGTCCTCTTCTCCTGTCCATCTCTTGAGCGAAGACTGATTCGGGGGCCTCACCGATGAGAAGAGCCTCCTTAGCCTTCTTGGCCCCTCGCGGGCAACGTCCAGTGATGTGCTCTTGCAGTTGCCGCTCAGCCGCGAGGTCATGTCCAACGCAGTCTGCACTCGAGTGCCGAGTATGGCATCGTGGGGCTCCTCGAGCACGTCATCCACGTGAGCGTGGTACCAGTGGTATCTCCTCGCATAGCCGCTCTCCTCGTTCATCCCTTGCTGGATGATCGTCCAGCTTCCCCGCTCGGAGAACATGAACAGATGGTGGTACAGCTGATGGCCGTCCTGGATGGCCGTGTTGTCCACCTTCGCGGAGATCCTGCTCGTGTAGACCATGTCGTCGATCGCCTGCGACGAGAGACTCATCTGTTCCCCGAACTGTTCGATCTGCTGCGGCGTCTCTCTGGAGGCCCGCCCCTTTCCCCCGGCGATCGCGATGCCGAGTTCCTCCCCCTTGAGGGCCTCCTTCAGCGCACCGCACGTGACCGTTGTGACTCCGGATGAATGCCAATCGAACCCGAGGACGCAGGATAGCGCCTGGAACCAGAAGGGATCGGATATCCGCTCGAGGAACTCCTCGGTCCCGAACTCCAGACACAAGGTCTTCAGTATCCCCTTGGAGAGCCCGACCATCCTCACGAACAGCCACCGAGGGGCCCGCCCAGGGTGGAGCGGGAGGTCCGCAACACCTGCTCTGGTCACGTACGATTCGTGGGCTCCGAAGGGAATAAGCGTTTCAGGCGGGGGTCGGTGAAACAGTGAATTATTTATCCACTGCTGCACATCAGAACCTCGTGCCAGTACTGCGATTGGGGAAGATGCATCTGCGGTGGTGCAAGGAGTGCAATGTGCCGCTCCTGGAACAGAGGAAGTGTTCCGCCTGTGGCTCCTCCACGGTAGGCGTGACCGTGACCCCACCTGGTGACATCAGGCCCGCCTTCGAGGCAGACATCCAACTGATCAGGAAGACGATCGACAGGCAGTTCGGTGATGGCTGCGGCGAGTCCCTGATCCCCAGTGACAAGATCGTCCTGCTGAACGGTGTCCCCTATGTCGACCGGATGGACGAGGTCATACTGGACGGCCACGTCATGGGCGCCTTGCAGTTCAATCCGGGGAGCGGCTACAAGTTCATCCCCCGGATGGAGGCTGCCCGCCGACTGGTGCCCACACTCAAGGAATCCTGGATAACGGTGGACGACGGTGCCATCGACTCCATTTCCTCCGGAGCGAGCGTGATGGTCTCCGGGATCGTCGACCTCGATTCGGACATCGAGGCTGGGGACGAGATATTGGTTCTGACGAAGGACAGGAGGACGATTGCAGCGGGTCCCGCCAGGATCAGCGGAAAGGAGATGATGGAGAACGAGCGGGGAGCGGCCACGAAGACCCGTTGGTCATCCCGACCTTCCGATGCTCATCCTCTTCCGTCCGGCCAGAACTGGGAACTGGTCTTGGATGCCAACAAGGACATGCTGGCCGCGAGAGTTGACAAGGCGAAGCGCTTCGTGGCCAAAGTTGTCGAGGAAATGAGCCTCCCAGTGGCGGTGTCGTTCAGCGGCGGGAAGGACAGCCTGGTCACGCTTCTTCTCGTCTTGGATGCGGGCCTTCGTCCGGACATACTGTTCGTGGATACTGGACTGGAGTTCCCCGAGACCGTCGAACATGTCTCTCAGATCGCGGAGGAGTTCGATCTCCGCCTGGTCTCGGAGCCGGCGGGGGAATCCTTCTGGAACGCCCTGGAGACGTTCGGTCCCCCTGGTAAGGACTTCAGGTGGTGCTGCAAGACGTCCAAGCTGGGGCCGGCGGCCAGGTTGATATCGAAGAACTACCCAGAGGGCGTTCTTTCGTTCATAGGCCAGAGGCGGTACGAGTCCATCCCGAGGTCTGCCAAAGGTCCCGTGTGGACCAATCCCTGGGTCCCGGGGCAGCACGCGGCGTCGCCCATTCAAGATTGGACCGCCCTGCACGTGTGGCTCTACATATTCTCCAAGAAGGTGAGCTATAACCCGTGGTACTCGAAAGGGCTGGCCAGGATCGGCTGTTTCCTGTGCCCCGCCTCGGATCTCGCCGAGCTGGAGGTCGTGTCCAAGGAACTGCCCGAGTTCGAGCGCTGGACCACGTACTTGAAGGATTATGCGGAGAGGAACAAGAAAGGTGATGAGTGGCTCGAGCTCGGTCTCTGGCGGTGGAAGGTCCCACCGAAGGGGATGAGAGAGCTCGCGCGGTCCCACGTCGACGAGAAAGCCCAGCCCGACCCGCTCAAGCTCCTGGTCTCAGACACGCACATCCCCTGCACGCTGGGATTGAGGACGGAGGGGTTCTTCATGGACAAGCTGGACATGAAGAGGGTCACCAACATGCTCACGATCCTGGGGGATGTGGACTATGACGAGGAGGTCGAGGCGGCCCAGATGGAGAGATTCGTCGTCTTCAGGGAGGGCCTGGTGATAATCCGGGCGGAGTCGGAGGAGAAGCTCGCGTCCCAGGCGAAGGATCTTGAGCGGGTGATAAAGAAGGCCGAGAACTGCGTCGCGTGCGGCGTCTGCCTCGGTCTTTGCGAGAACGACGCAATAGTCATCAAGGAGCAGGCCTGGATAATCGAAGAGAACTGCCAGCACTGCGGGAAGTGCCTCTACCCCTGCTCGGCGGCGGA
>JAJISH010000365.1 GCA_022848825.1 Thermoplasmatota archaeon | reverse complement strand
AGTCGAAGGTCGTCCACACGACCGTCTGCTCGAAGATGTTGGTCGCATTGTCAATGGCGACGGTCGTTTGGGTCATGTCTCCCAGAACGTACATGATGTCATCGATGTTGTGGTCACCGCCTTCCTTCACCCCTGGGGTGTCAGGATCCCCAGGGATGGTGACCTGGTTCCCGGCAGTGTCGATGTCTACCTTGCCTGTCTGATTCCATCCTATGGGATCAGCCAAGTCGTCAAACGTCCAGTTCCATCCGTACATCACACCGTCTATCCACGAAGAGACGAACTCCCCGGGGCCCCACACGACGCCGACGGAGTCGACCGCGTGGCCGTATTGGTTGTGAGGTACTGGTATGGCTGCTCTAGCGTGTTGGCTCATCGGAACGAATAGCCCTAACACAAAAACCATCACCAATATCACGCTTATCGATGCCTTTCTCTTCTCTTGCATTCCAAGTCCTCCTCCTAGTATCAGAATCTTCCAAGGTGGATGGTAATCGAGCGGATTACGCTGCATGTATATATCTTTTTGGTGAACCGCTCAACTGCTAACAAACCGCACATGACATAAAAAGGGTTTGGTACAACCGTCGAACTCAGTCCGCCGCGGCGGTGACCGTCTCCTTGGGCTCCGCCTCCGGTGCACCGAAGTACAGCGCTGAGATCCTGAGAGCGATATCGGCGAAGCAGACCTCCACGTTCTTGCCCGTCTTCGCGCTCGTCAGGTGGTAGGACGATCCGTACTCAGCGGCGAGGTCAGCGACGACCTTCTCGTCCACCTCGTGCTCGAGGTCCGCCTTGTTCGCGAGTACGTGCACGGGGACTTCGCCCGCCACGCGCATGACCGAGTCGATCCACTCGCGCAGGCTGTCGACCGTCTCCGGCCGGGTGAGGTCGCACACCGCGACAATCCCCTTTGCTCCGTAGAAGTATGCCTCGCGGAGGAGGTCGCCGAACTCCTTGCGGCCCATGATGTCCCAGACCATCAGCTTGACGCTGAGGAGGCCATCCTCGGCGGGGTTGTCCACGTTGATGATCTTCTTGGACACCTTCGTCCCTATCGTTTCGAGGTATCGCTCGTCGAACTGGTCGAGGACGAACCTTCGTATCAGGCTGGTCTTGCCCACCTGGAAATCCCCAACGAGGCAGATCTTCACCTTCATCGAGGGTCGCTCTTCCATCGCTTGAATCTCGGTCACTAATCTGTGGCTGCGCTTTCCGCTCTATAAATGCGTTTCCGCCAGATTATCAGGGTGGATAGTGTTCATCGCCGCCCGCCAACCGCCCGTTCCCGCGATAGATTTATCAATCGACACCTCATTCAGAGCCGCGCAGGGGGGCGTGACAAAACGCAGGAGGAGGTACTGAGGAACAGGCTGCTGAAGTCATTGGAAGGCATTCCCGTTCAGTTCTCCCTTGTCATCAAGGTCGACGCCACGGACTTCTCGGAGGAGGACGTCTTCCCGCTCGCGGACTTCTTGGACGAGAAGGTGAAGGGGACGAAGCAGGAGGAGCTCCCCGCTCAGCTCGAGTTCGGCGGTGCAAAGATAACCCTCAGGCGGTACACGGTCGATGTCGCGCCCGAGCCGAGGATAATGGTCGTTGCGGAATAGCCCAAGGAGATGCCGACCGCCCCCGCATCATTTCGCTTGATGGTTCCATACTCTTCCCATAGCTCTTCTATACGTTTCGCAGGAGATTACCATAGGATGCTCAGGAGATGACCATGAGATACTCATACGGGTCGCATACGATTTCCATACGAATCCCATAGGAATCCTATACTGTTTCCATACAAATCCTATACAAAACCCATACACGGGCCATACAAATCCTGAACTTTCTCCGACCGCTCTCTTCGACACGGCTTCGAGGTTTCTCCGACCGCTCTTCGAGTTCTCTGTTCCCCGTTGTTTCTCCGTCCGCTCTGTAAGCTCGCTCTATGCTCGCTCCGTTGTTTCTCCGTTCTCCGTCCGAGATTACTCCGAGATTACTCCGAGATCACTCCGAGATACCTCCGAAGTTTCTCCGTTCCCGCTCCGTTCTTCTCCGTTGATTCTCCGTTCCGCTCCGTTCCCGGCTCCGTATTTCTCCGTTGATTCTCCGTTCCCGCCCGCGTAGTGGCGTATAATGCCTTTTCGGAACACTTAAGTAGGGTCTTCCTTGCGGTTCCTTCGCTTATCCTTCGCTGTTTCTTCGCTTGGGCTATGCTGTTTCTTCGCTTTCCCTCCGCTTTGACCTCGCTTATCCTTCGCTTATCCTCCGCTGTTTCTTCGCTCGGGCTATGCTTCTCTTCGCTCCTCTCCGTTCCGACGCCCGTTAGCCGCTTGCATAGGCCTTCGGAACGCGAAAGCAGAGCAGGAACTCCCGCCCGCCTCATTGATCGCGACCGCACTCCCCGCACATCGCCCACCGAAACGGTTATGCCGAAGCTCATCGATGAGACGGCAATGCCGAGAGCTTGGCTGAGGAAGAGGAAGAGGGACGAGTACTACCGAGCCGCCAAGAGGACCGGGTACAGGAGCAGGGCGGCCTACAAGCTCAGGCAGATCGTGGAGAAGTTCAATCTGATCAGAGAAGGGGACACCGTCCTCGACCTCGGGGCCGCCCCTGGCGGCTGGTCGCAGGTGGCAAAGGAGATCGTGGGAGAGGCGGGAACCGTCCTCGCGGTCGACCGGGTCCGCATCCGCGACATGGAGGGGATATCCATCATGACCCTCGATCTGGAGACGGATGGCGCGGTTGAGCGGCTGAAGGAGTGGGCAGGCGGGACCGTGGACGTCGTGCTGAGCGACATGTCGCCGAAGCTGAGCGGGAACAGGAGCATGGACCACGCGCTCTCCGTGCACCTCAGCGGGATGGCCTTGGCGGTCGCCGACCAGGTGCTCAGAAAGGGAGGGAAGGCCGTCACGAAGGTCTTCCAGGGGGACATGTACAACGACTACCTGGACAGCGTCAGGAAGCGGTTCTCCTTCGTGAAGGGTCACCGACCAAAAGCGACGATCTCGGAAAGCGCCGAGATGTACGTGATAGCGAAGGGCTTCCGGGGCTAGGCTCCAAGCGCCTTGGCCTTCTGCAGGCACTTGGCGGCCTCGTCCCTTTCTCCGAGCCTGACGAGCACTTCCCCGCGGTTCAGCCAGGCGGCCGTGTACCTCGGCCTTATCTTGATGGCCTGATCGTGGCACTTCTTCGCATCCTCGAACCTGCCCATCCGGGCGAGTGTGGCGCCCATGTTGTTCCACGCGATCGCGTACTTCGGCCTGATGTCCAGGGCCTCCTCGAACGCCTTCAGGGCCTCGTCGAACCGCTCGAGCCTGAAGAGCACATCGCCCTTGTTCGTCCACGCGATCTCATTCTTGGGGTTCATCTTCAGCGCTATCTCGTGGCACTTGAGGGCCTCGTCGTATTGCTTGAGCCTCTTGTAGGCCACGCCCTTCGACGTCCATGCCGTCGCGGGCTTCGAGCCTATCCTTATGGCCCTGTTGTAGTGCTGGACGGCCTCGAAGTAGTGCCCGTCCTTGACCAGACGGTCGCCTTGGGCCACCGCCGACGTGCTGATCTTGAAGAATATGAATCCGAGGAGCGTCCCGGCGATCGCTATCACGGCGAAGACGATGAGCGGCAGCGTGCTCTCCGAGTATGTGTTCCAGTCCCACATCTGGAAGACAGCGAAGACAACGACCAGGGCGACTATGGTCCCCACGACGATGGCGTCGATCATCCTGGCGCTCGATGTCGTGAGCTTGGGCTTCTTCTCGGAGACCTCGACCTTGACGGGTTCCTCCTCTACGGGGAGCTCGATCTCTTCCTCCGGCTTCGGTTCCTCACCGGGCTTCTCCAGGAGCTCCGCGAACTCGGTGCCGCACTCCGTGCACACAGAGGACTCCACCGCGATCATGCTGCTGCAGACAGGGCACTCGAAGAGGTCTCCCTCTTCCTCGATCAGGAGGGAGTCGAGCAGCTCGTCCACGATCTCCTTGTCAAGGTCTAGTGCCTCGTCCGTGCCCTCTGCGGGAGCCTCTATTCCGGCCAGGTCCTCGAGCAGCTTGTCGATGTCCTCATCGCCCTCGCTGACCCCGAGCTTCACTCCGCACTCCTTGCAGAACTCGGCCTTCGGTTTATTGAGATGTCCGCAGACCTCGCATGCGATCTTGTCCTCCGGCATGGCTAAGAACCCACCGGAGCGTATTACCGAGTATGTCCAATATAAAGCTAACGCAGTGATTCTCCGCGAGCCGACATCAGGACGGACGGGTCCGATTCACCAATACATATTAATATGCCAGAGAAAATTAGTGTAATGGGAGAAGAGGGGGAACCAGACAGAGATGACGAAGGGGATGGACATGATAGCAACGATGATTTTCATGGCAACCAAGAAGGGCTCCGGAAAGAAGGGCAAGAGGTCGAAGTCGGAGAAGGCTGACTCAACGCAGCGGCTGAAGGAGGAGCGGAAGAAGATACAGAAGGACCTGAAGCGCCTGAAGCAGCTCGAGGAAGGTGACGTGGAGAAGGACACGGGAGCCAAAGGGAGGGCGACGATAGAGGACCTGAAGACGAGCATCATGCAGTCCACCGCCCTGCTCAGAGAGGAGGCCGACCGGATCACATCGGACGCCGAGTCCATAAAGGAGAAGGAGGAGCGTCTCCTCCGGAAGGAGGAGGAACTGGGTAAGCGCGAGAAGGAACTGGGGGGGCTCAAGAAGAAGCTCATCAGGGCGCGGACGACGCTGCTCAGCGACGAGATAGGGAAGCTCAAGGAGGAGCGGAGACAGCTGGGATCGGAGAGGCAGACCGCCTCCCGCCTCAGGGACGAGTGGAAGAACAAGCTGAGGGAGATGGAGAAGCGGGAAGAGCTCCTGCTCAGGGTGGAGAGGAAGCTGGAGGAGAGAGGAGCGTTCCTGGAGGACAACACGAAGAACATGATCACGTTCTTCAAGGAGCTGGCGAAGAGCGACGAGATTCTCCTCGAGAGGGAACTGGAAGTGAGACAGAAGGAGAAAGAGGTCGAGCGGTCGCTGGATGAGAGGATGAAGCAGCTCGACGAAAAGACGGCCGAGCTGGACCAGCTGATGAGGAAGTTCGAGGGCTACGAGGACGTCGCCCGCGAGGCCGATCAGAGGATCAAGCTCGGGGAGCGAGAGGTCCACCACCTGAAGGAGACGCTCACGAAGATGGCCCACGACCTGGGGGAGAGGGAGTCGGAGTTCGAGGCCTCTGCGGCCGCGGTCTCTGACGAGAGGATCACCGAGCTCCAGGAGAAGGAGCGGGAGATAGAAAAGAGGGTGAAGGAGTTTCAGGACCGGGAGAGGGAACTCGAGGAGAGGATCGAGAAAGAGAGGGAGAAGCTCCAGGAGAAGCAAGCCGAGCTGGAGAGGAGAGAGAATAACCTCTCGCAGCAGGGTGATGAGCTCGACAAGCTCCGCGAACAAGTGCAGAAGGCCGAGGACACGTACAAGCAGGAAGGGGAGATCATCCAGGAGAAGAGGGAGCGGCTGGAGACGGACATCCAGGAGTTCGAGGAGAGGAAGTCGTCCGCTTCGAGCGATGAGATGCAGGGCCTCGAGGCCGAGAGGAAGGAGCTGCAGAAGAAGAAGGAAGAGCTCGAGGAGCGCGCGAAGGAAGCCGAGGAGAAGCTCCGGACCGCGCAGGAGAGAGAATCAGAGATCGAGAGGCTGCTGGGCGAGGCGAGGGACCGGGCGGAAAATGCGGAGAGGGAGAGCGAGCGCCTCGGGAAGATGGAGAAGAAGCTCCAGGTCTACGAGAACGACATCATAGACGCCCGCGACGCGCTGATGACAGTCGACAAGATGCTGGAGAAGATGCCCTACGAGGTGATCGACAACTTCATCCGCTCGGATTATTTCGAGCAGTACGAAAGGGCCTTCGAGGCCATGAAGAAGGATTTTGACAAGGGCGGGGAATAGGGTAACATTTAAGATAGCCCGCGTGGTTCTTTGGGTCGGATGATAACCTATCTGACCGTGACGTTCAACAGCGACGGCGCAAAGCCCTCGGAGGTCGCGCAGCGGCTGCACTCGCTCGGCTTCGTCCCGACGACCGGGAACTACGACTTCGTGTACGAGTGGGGCGCGGAGGCGGGCGTGGAGGAGGCAGTAGACCTCGCGGACCAGGTCCACCTCACGCTGAAGGGGATGATGGTCCTCTACAAAATCGACACGGTCTGATCAGCCGCCCATGTCCGGAGGCCGAGGCTCTAAGCACGCCCGCGGGTCGCATTCCTTGTGTTTTCCCACATACAACCCGGGATGGAGCCCCGCTATCCTGAGGGCGGGTTGCTTGAAGCTCTTGCCGTGTTTCCATCGGAAATACATGTAATACGACGCCATCGAGGCTATGGAGTAGATGGGCTGCCACTTCCTGTCCCAGCAGCTGATGTTGTACCTCCAGCACGTGGCGAGGAAATCCAGCTGGGCCTCGGTGAGCCTCTCCAGGGGCATCATCCTCTCGTCCCTCAGCCTGCTGTCGTGGAGCGGGATGAAGAGCAGCGGGACGTAGAACATGTCCAGGTCCTTCATCTTGTCCAGCAGCTCAAGGGTCTCCATCGTGTCGTCCTCGGTCTCGCCGGGCCAACCCGTGATTATCGTCCCCAAGGGCCGCCAGCCGTTGTCGTTGAAGATGCCCACGCCCTGCGTCACGATCTCGTGCCAGTCCTTCACGTCGTACGGCAGGGCCTTCCCGCGCATGTACTTCTCCATTATTCGGATGCTGCCGGTCTCGATGCCGAAGAGGACGGTCGGGAACCGCCTGTCGTAGCTCTTCCTCAGCCTGGGCGAGTACAGGGACTTCTCCTCGAGTATGGGCGTGAGCTCCTCCACCATGTCGGGGTCGTAGACCGCCGGCGCGATGGAAGCGTGCGAGAGATGGATGTAATCCACGCCGGGGTGCTCGGCTATGGACTTGTAGAGCTTGACGACGGCCTCCCGGTTGGGTTTGAACTTTGGGCCGCACTGGTAGATGAACATGTCCTCGGTCGCCGTGAAGATCGAGTTGGTCCCTCCCCTGACGTTCGTCTCCACCTCCTTCATGATGAAGTCGAGCGGGCGGGAGTTCTTCCTCCTGTTCGTCGGGGAGCAGAAGAGGCAGCCCCTTCCGCAGCCTCTCGTGATCTCCACGACGCCGTAGCTGGCGGCCCGCTTGATCGAGGGTATGGAGTCGTCGTCCACCGCCGGACCGTAGACCTCCTTGGGAAGCGGCTCGCCGTTCAGGGCCTTGTGGAACAGGTCCGTCAGGACGTTCTCGCTCTCCCCGTGGACGAGCGTGTCGATACCGAGCTCGTCCATCTTGCCGGCGTCGCGGACCTGCCACGAGCCAGCCCCGCCAACGATTATCCTCGGGCCGAACCTAGTGAAGGCCGGGTCCCCCAGGACCTTCTCGAACTCGTACGCGTCCAGGGACTCCCCGCCAAAGCCGAAAAGCGAGTTGTACGTGAGAGAGACATAGGCCAGCCCCATGGAGTCCATCGTGGAGACGCCCACCGCCTTCGTGTCCGGGCCGACGAACCTGTTCAGGTTGTCCGGGTGCACGGAAGCGACGTTCTCCTCGCCGAACTCGTCGATGAGCATGGCCTCCACCTTCCTCAACCCGTAGGGAAGGAACCTGGCGGTGCCGTCGGAGCTGTCCTTCGCCTCCAGCCACTCGCTCTTGACGAAGAAGCTGGGAATGAGCTTCCTCGGGAAGGTGGCGACGAAGGCCGTGAACGGGTCACCGCTGTATGTGCTGATCTCAGAACGTGGAGCGGTGAGGACTATCGGAACTCCACCGTTTCCCTGCCTAGAGGCCACCATAGCTCCTCCTGTTGAAACTCAAGATGAACAAATACGATTGCCGGTTATGATATCTGTCTATTTAACGTTTATTCCGAACAATAGCATGCGTCCATATCTATGAAAAGGAAATTTCATATAATCCCGTTGCGTACGTCCTGCTGAATGACCCATCCAGCGGAAAGGAAGGCGCTGTACAAGCTCACCAACTTGGCGGAGACGATGCTCGGTCTTCCCGCAACCGCGTCCAAGATCCTGAAGACGCTCACGAGGACGACCAAGAAGCTGAACGTCCGCGAGATAGTCAGGCGGGTCCGCAGGTCCGAGAGGAGCGTAAGGAAGTACCTCGTTTTTCTGACCAGGAAGGGCATACTCGAGCGGGAGGCCGTGAGGACCGCCCGGGGCAAGCTCGCGTACCTGTACTATGTGGCCCCGGTCAAGAAGATATCCGCGGTCCTGAGGAGGGAGATCTCACGGACAGCCAAGAGGCTGGAGGACATTGCGCCGCATGAGTCGTGATCAGTCCCAGAACCTTCTGGTCCTCGCGTACGTGACCTCCGCGGCCAGTATGTCCCGGAGGAAGTCCTCCTCGCTGTCGTGATACCTTCTCAGGATCTTTGCGGCGTTGGCGGCACCGACGCCCCTGGCCATCAGTGCTAGTACGGCCCTCTTCCCGTGCGCCTTCACGAGGTTGGCGGCCGTCTGTATGCGCCTGGCATCCTTCCTCTCCTCGGCCGTGAGCCCCTTCTTCTTGAGCAGCTTGGTCTTCTCCCTTTCCGCGGGATGGACCGCCGCCACCATGACGCCCTCGCACACCGGACACGATATCTTTGGCGGGAGGTCCCCCACCCGCACCCTTCTCGCCGACCCGCAGTTCATGCAGTACAGGACCGCGTACGCGTCCTCGATCCTCTTCTTCAGCACGATGAGCGTCTCCCGGTCCACCTCGCGCGGTATGAGGAACGCCCTCGACCACTCGATGCCCGCCTTCCCGATGGGGGAGAGCGGACCGACCTGGACCTCGATCTCGCCGTCGGCGATCATCTTGAGGACCTCCACGGCCCCGTCGATGTCCAGCCTTTCCCAGATGGCCTTCTCGATGGCCTCGTCGAACAGGGGCGTGTTCTCGTACGCCTTGAACATCTTGGGCAGGTTGACGGCCTCCCAGTCCACGTCCCGCCTGATGGCGCCGAACTTCTTGGCGACGTGGACGAAGATGCGCCTCATGAACGTCGAGTTCCTCAGGATGACCCTCATGAGCGAGTGCACACCGTCCAGATGCTTGGGGAAGAGCAGCTCCCTGACCTTGGCAGGGTCGAACCTCTGCGGCACGCTGAGCACGATCCGGTAGGGATCGGTCATGATGCCCACGCTCTCGCCCAGTCTCGCGGACATGAACGAGGATATCATCTGCCCCAGGGTCTGGTTGACCTTGCTCCCGAAGCACGCGTTGATAATCACGGTCTTCTTCCCCGCCTCCACCGTGA
>JAJISH010000364.1 GCA_022848825.1 Thermoplasmatota archaeon | reverse complement strand
GGTGGAGATGTCCGCTTCGGGAGAAAGCTCCAAAACGGACCGATACCTGGCCATAGCTTGATCGTACTGGCCGATGAGCTCGAGAACCTCACCAAGACCCTCATGCGCCTCCAGGCGGCCGCCATCTTCGATCTGCAGTTCCAAGACATTGGAGAAATACCCGATCGCATCATCATTGCGGTACGTCGCTCTCGCCTTCCGGCCCTGCTCCAGAAGGTGCGGCAGTATCCCGCGGGCGTATCTGTCCTTCTCCGTCGGAGTAAGTATCCGCCTGAAGTACGTGCGTATGACCTCGTGCGCCTCGTACCGCCCGTCAGCGACCATCCTTATCAGCGACTTGTTCCTCAGCGCCAGGAGCGTGTCGAAGTTCAGATCCTCCTCGATGAAGAGTGCGTTCGCCTCGAACGGCCTGTCGAACAGACAGGCGACCTTCATCATCTTCTTCTCGCTGTCCTCGAGGCTGGAGTATATCTCCTCGCCGATGAAGTCGTCTATGCCGTTCAGTATCTCCGGGTCCACGTCATGACCTCCCGGAGTAGCTGCCGATCAGTTCCAGGAACAAGGGGTGGCCCCCGGTCCTCTTGTAGACGGCCTCGAAGTCGTTCTCGACGCCCTTGTTCTCCATCCACTCCTTGGTGCTCTCGAAATCAAGACCAGTGAGCTCCATTTCTTCCACGGTCTTCTTTATCATGACCGCCTTCCGGTCGTAGAACGGGACCGCCTCCCTCGAAAGAACAAGCAGATTGGCGTCCTCGGTCCTCTCGACAATGTCCCCGAGCATGGAGAAGAAGTCCATCACCTCCTCGCCGGCGTACTGGAAGTCGTCGAATATCATCACGGAGTTGCTCTGGTCCAGCTCCTTCTCGAGCAGGATCTCGACCCTACCGAGGTCGACCGCAGCGCCCCCGCTGACGTGCTCGTACAGCATCGTACTCCCCAGCGCTCTCAGGAACCGCCCCATCTTCAGGAGAACGGTCGTCGGCGTGTCCCACTTGCGGGTCTGGTGCCAGAGCAGGTTCTTGCTCCCCCGCATTTGAGAGCACACGGCCGTGGCCAGCGCTGTCTTGCCGATCCCCGCAAGCCCGCGAATGACTACTATCTTCCGCTCGTCCAGAAGGGACTTTATCTTCTCGATCTCTTTGAGCCTGTCCACGAAATCGGGTGTTCTGGGCGCCTCTTCCGTGTGGTCCACTAGGCGCTCCTCTTCGGCCTCCCCCGCCACGAGCGCGCCGATGTCCATGACGCCGTCATCGCCTATCGCTGACAGCACCTCCATTATCCTGCGCCCTTGAGTGTATCTCTCCATCACCTCTGTGAGAACGCCCTCCCGGAGCCTACCGCTGGCGGTCATGTAGTTTATGGGGGACCCCATCACGAGGTCCTTCACCTTCGACGCGTCCACCCAGCCCACGCTCGTCAGGTGGTAGACCTTCCGTCTCTGCTTCTTTCCGGTCACGTGGGCGGTGCGCTCCTCGACCTGGCCGCCTTCAAGCAGCGGTTTCAGGTACTGGGAGAGATGCTTCAGGTGGATTCCCACCCTTTCGGAGATCCCCGATTGGGTGATTTCGGGCGGGACGGAATACTCATCCGAGAACTTGGCGTACTCAAGAAGATGGAGCTGGATCTTCTCCTTAACGGTGAGACTGATACCTGTGGACCTATCGCTCATGTCCTCGATTCTATGTATGTTTCATCGTGGTAAATACGTTTGGTCGGATATCCTAAAAGGACTCCTATGGAACTCCTACACTTCCCTTATGTCAATCTTCCGACAATGATAGGCCCAGAAAGCGGAGGTGTAAGATGATAGGAAGGAAAGAAGGCATCAATGACGTCCTCGGGATCCGGAGAATGGGCGTGTTCCCCCGGCTCGACATGCAGATCGGGGGGACGAAGCACCAGTCCATGCTGGACGGGCGCCCGCTCATCAGGGCCCGCAAGACCCACGAGGAGTATCAGATGGACGCGCTCAGGCGGTGGCTCCGGGGCGAGGACGAGGCCCTCGAAGACTGGCTCGCCGAGTAGGTTGCGGATCAAGGCAGGAGGTTCTTGGCTCCATCAGCCACCCCTGGAGAACCTCCTGTTCTCCCTGTCTTCAAGGTGCGTCTGTCGGGTCCCAGCTCGTGTGGAGGCCCGAGTCGAGCGCAGTCTCACCTTCGTGTTGATGTCCATCCTACCCCGTCACACTCCGAGTTGCGCGTGGCGATTTGAGTTCTGCGTCAGAAGTCCTTCCCCGAGATGTACTGGCAGAAGCCGTAGCCGATGGGTCCTTCCTTCGTCGTCTCGCACGGGAACTCGGGGCACTCGAAACAGAGTTCGATTCCTTTGTTGTGCGCGCAAGTGCTAATCTTGCAGAAGGGATTCTCCTTTGGCACGCAGCCGTCCTCCCCGTTCGGACACCCCCCGCTCACCCTCCTCGGACACTTCTCGCATGCGACCCCGCAGACGCCTATCTTCACGCTAGCCACCTCGCACCTTGAAGGCAGGACGACTAGAAGAAATCATCTCCCTCTCGTCCTGCAGGTTTCTTGCAGCTCCTCCGCAGGTTTCCTGTGACATCCTAGGGACTTACCAGGGACATACCTGCTACATCCTTGCTCCTCCCTTGCTTGATCCTTGCTCCTCCCTTGCTCCTCCCTTGCTCCTTCCTTGCTCCTTCCTTGCTGAAACCTTGCTCCTTCCTTGCTCCTCGCTGCTCCTCGAAGTGAATCCTCCGTGGAAGGCTCAAATGGGCACAAGCGCATTACGGCCCGCCAAGAAGTGCCGGTTTTTCGCACGGATTGAGAGGAAATCGTAATGTGTGGGCGGGACTATCCCTTTCCCACGGAGAACGGATATGGTAGGGAACGAAGGCGAGGCCCCAACCGAACCTAGAAGACAGCCCGTGCAAGTGCTCGTGCATCCCCTGAGGCTGGTTGGCTGGCACTGGGAGACCTGTTGCTAAGGCGCCTGCCCAGCCGAGGCGGTTTCTGGCAGGGTGTAACCGGAGGAGTGGAGGGACAGGAAAGCCTCGCGGACGCCGCACGGCGCGAGCTGATCGAGGAGACTGGACTCCAACCCATCGTGCTCCAGAGCATCGACCACTCCTATTCGTACCCCATGGACGAAGGGCTGCGGCAGACGCATCCTGATGTCAATGAAATCGAGGAGCATGTCTTCTTCGCACAGGTGGATGGCGTGTCTGAGCCGCTTATCGACCCGGAGGAGCATGACA
>JAJISH010000363.1 GCA_022848825.1 Thermoplasmatota archaeon | reverse complement strand
CCTTCAAGCATTCGTCACTATTAATCATTACCTTATGGTCTGAACCAGTCCATGTACAGGACGACCTTGCCGGAGTTGCCGGACCTCATGGCGGCCATGCCCTCCTCGAACTGATCGAACTTCAGCTCGTGCGTGACTATTGGATCGAGGTTCAGGCTCCCCGATTCCAGGAGCCCGCGCATCCTGTACCAGGTGTCGAACATCAAGCGTCCGTTGATGCCCTTGATCGTTGTGTACTTGAAGATCACTTTCTCGTTCAGGTCTGTCGTCCATGGGCCCGAGAACACGCCCAGGAGTGCCAACGTTCCGCCCGGCCTGAGCAGGTCCAGACCCTGGTTGACGGCGTGGGGATTCCCCGTCATCTCTAGGACCACATCCACACCGCGTCCCTCTGTGTTGTCCGCGACTATCTTCTCGACGTCATCCGTGAGGCTGCTCAGCGCGAAATCCGCCCCGCATTCCTTTCCGAGGTCGATTCTGTACTTGTTCCTTCGGCCTATCCCGAAGACCCTTCTCGCACCGACAGCCTTGCAGACCGCCACGGACATGAGACCGATCGGACCGAGTCCCAAGACGGCCACATTTCTTCCTGGAACGTCTGTGGCGAAGACCGTGTGAACGGCGTTGCCCAGCGGGTCTTGGATCGTGACGTGTTTCGCGGGCATATCGCCGCTCTTGAGCAGGTTCGCTGCCGGGAGCGCGGAGTACTCCGCGAATATCCCTGTCATATCCACGCCGAATATCTTCATGTTCTCGCAGATGTGGGCGTTGCCAGTTCTGCACTGGAAACACATGTTGTCGTGGACGTGGCATTCTCCTGAGACCCTGTCTCCCTTCTCGAAGCCTATCACGTCCGCTCCGAGCTCCTCAATCACGCCGGAGAATTCATGACCGTAAATCAGCGGGACGTTGATCCTCTTTGAGGCCCAGTCATCCCATTCGTATATGTGCACATCCGTCCCGCAAATGGAGACGGCTTCCATCTTTATCAATGCCTCATTGCGCTTTGGCTTTGGCACCGGGACCTCCTGCATCTCTGTGCCGCCCTCTTCTGGTCGCACCTTCACAATGGCCTTCATCTTTTCCTGCAAAATGACCTCCCCCTAAGTAGTGGCAAAGTGGTATGGCCTTCCCCTTCATAAGCCCTTTCATTGCGCGATTTTCCATAGTTTCATCGTTCTGTAGCCGGTCACGACCGTGAGGTATTCCCTGGCCCTGAACTCTCGGTCCAGGTCGCTGTCGCCCGTGTCAACCCTGAGGAAGGGTGTTCTCCTGAGCTTCCCTGGCGTACAGATTATCACGATATCGTTGAGGCCCACTCTCTTGATGACCGCTGGAGAGAGCTGAAGGTTCCCTCTGCCCAGGATGAAGCCCTGGGCGCCTATCGGAGTGAGGACAAGCTTGACCTTTTCGTACTGGTCGAGGAGAGAAAGGAGCCGATCCTCGTTAAGATCCTTCTCCAGGAGCTCACCCCGATAGACGGCGTCCACGCCGAGTAGCGAGCAATCCACGCCTATCTCCTTGGATACCGCGGCGACAGTGGAGCCCGATCCGAGTATGTACAAGGTGTCCTTGTTCTCGCTCATGTCCTCGGCGATATGCTCCGCTATCTCGATCTTCACATCTTCCTCTGGAACAGCTTCGGCGTGCATCTTCCCGACCTGGACGTAGCTGGGCTCGTTCGGTGTGCTCGCGATTCCGAAGAGCCGGATGTGCCATTCTCCCGCCCGGTATCTCTCCTCGTCCAGGTCGAGTATCTCGCCGTCTGCGACATCGAGCTCGCCCAAGAGGAACCTCAGCACTATGAAGGCCACGGCTTCTGGGTTCATTCCGAAGACCCCGGAGTGCATCTTCACACCAGAGGGGATTCCTATCATGGGGATATCGTTCCCGACGACCTTCCAGATGTCTCTGCCGGTGCCGTCCCCGCCGCAGAACACTATGAGCCCCGCATCTCTCTCCGAAAAGACACTGCAGGCCTCATTCGTGTCCTCTGCCGTAGTGGGATCTCCCGGCTCGAAGACGACCTCCCATTCCCAGGGCCCCTCGCCGAACTCCTCAAGGTAGCTCGCGCCCATCGACCCGCCGCAGGTGAGCCACTCGATTCCTTCGACGTTCTCGTTCTTCAGCAGAGAGGAGAGCGTGTCCAGGAACTTAGACATCTTCCCCGGCGCAACAGGTTTTCCACCCAGTTCCAGTGCTTTGTCGAGGACACCGTCCGTTCCCTTCAGGCCCACGCGACCGCCCATTCCCGCAATGGGATTGACAACGAGTCCGATCGTCCGCATTCGGTGAGTAATCGGCATTCGGGCAAAAAGCCTTCTCCTTATCAGTGTGTCCCTCGACACTGGTGTTCCGGTTCCGTGGCATGGAGATTGAGCAAGGGTTTAATAGGGAAGCGAACATGCGATAGAGTATATGGCCCGCTTTCCTGAGGCTGAGGCGAGAACGCTCGCCAAGATGATATGCATGAAGTGCTACGCGCGAAATGCAATGAGAGCAACCAGATGCAGGAAGTGCGGGAGCAAGGAGCTCCGCCCGAAGGCGAAGGAGCCCAGAAGGCAGTAGTCAGGCCTGCTTGAAGTTTTTCGTTTTACAGTCCGGGTTGACGCAGAGGGTCCATTTTCTCCTGTTCCTCATGAGGACGGTGATGATCGGGGATTCGCACTTTTCGCACGTCTCCTTTGTCGGCTGGATA
>JAJISH010000362.1 GCA_022848825.1 Thermoplasmatota archaeon | reverse complement strand
CAGCCTGGAGCACGCCATTCAGTTTCTGCGTGAACAACGCGCCCGGTGACCCCATCAACCTTGCTGTCGAGGGTGAAACGACGGCGCCCAACATCACGCACATATTCGCGGCTGAGCCTGCCTTCAACTGGACCTTCGTTGATCCGGATGGGCACACACAGACCGCCTTCGAGTTGTCGGTCTGGACAGGAACTGGCGGAACCGGCACAGAGATGTGGAGCCACACGGGAGGCACCGCGGAGACCGTTGACTACAATGTCGACAGCACCGCCACGGCCCTTGAGCTTGCAGTCTCCTACTACTTCCGCGTACGCGGGATGGACGCCTACGAGTTCGGTGTCTGGGCAGAGCTGATGTTCGAGCTGAACGGACCGCCGCCCGCGCCGACCCTGACGACTCCTTTGAACCTAGAGACCGGCGTGTCCCTGACTCCCGACCTGACATGGGCTTCAGGTGGTGCCGATCCGAACGGCGACACGGTGACCTACTTCTGGTACGTTGACACTGACGTAGCGCCGACCCCGCCCTACACGGACAGCAAGTCCACGACAGGGACGACCGCAACGGTGGGTGTCACGCTCGCTGGATCCACGCCCTACTACTGGATGGTCTGCGCCGACGATACGTGGGAGCAGGCCTGCTCGGCTGTCTGGTCGTTCACGACCATGGTCGCGAACGCTGATCCAATAGCGAACGCGGGGACAGATCAGACAGTGGAAGAGGGCGATACAGTTACTCTGACTGGAACGGGAACGGACTCGGACGGAACGATCGCGCTCTACGAGTGGGACTTCACCAGCGATGGAACGTACGACTCCTCGGACGCGACCTCCGGCACGACGACGCACGTCTACACGGCTACGGCAACAGCGACCCTGAGAGTGACGGACGACGACGGAGCCACTGGTACGGACACAGTTGTGATAACCGTGACCGCTGCTCCTCCCCCCGACGATGATGAGAAAGGCTTCTTGGAAGAGTACTGGTGGGTACTCCTCATCATAGCAATCATCGTGATATTCGTCATCATACTGTTGGCGAAGAGGAAGAAGCCCGAGGAGGAGGAAGAAGCTCTCGCAGAGGAAGAGGAAGAAGCGCCTCCGCCCGATGATGAGGAGGCCGAGGAGGCCCCCGAGGAGGAGGCCGAAGAGGAAGGCGCCGCCGACATGAAGGAGTGCGCCAACTGCGGGACGGTCCTGGCAGCCGACGACGCAGAGTGCTTCATGTGTGGAGCTAAGGTCTAGCCCCACACCTCTCCCATATTTCGGACCCGCACCAAAATCCATTTAAACAGCGTGCGCTTTGTGAGGGAAGCCCATGAGAAAGAGAGACGAGTTCAGCGAGTGGTACGACGAGGTCATCCAGAACGCGGAGATCTGCGACAAGCGGTACCCGATAAAGGGGATGAACGTCTGGACGCCCTACGGCTGGAAGATCATGACCCGCATGGACGGGTTCATCCGCGCCGAGCTTGACAGGACGGACCACGGCGAGGTGCACTTCCCCGTGCTCGTTCCCGAGGGGGAGTTCGCCAAGGAGGCCCAGCACATAAAGGGCTTCGAGGAGGGCGTCTACTGGATAACGCACGCCGGGCTCAACCCGCTCGATGTCCGCCTGCTGCTCAGGCCGACCAGCGAGACGGCGATGTACCCGATGTTCAACCTGTGGATAAGGTCGCACGCCGACCTCCCGCTGAAGACGTACCAGATAGTCGAGGTCTATCGCTACGAAACGAAGCAGACGAGGACGTTCATCCGCGTGCGGGAGATACACTTCTTCGAGTCGCACACCTGCCACGCAACGTACGAGGAGGCCGAGGACCAGATCAAGGAGAACCTCGAGATAATGGACAGCCTCGCGCGGACGTTCTGCGTTCCCTACCTGAAGATGAAGCGCCCGGACTGGGACAAGTTCGCGGGTGCGGACTACACCGTGGCCGTGGACTCGCTCATGCCGACGGGCAGGGCGATCCAGAACGGCGGGATACACCAGTACAAGGACAACTTCTCGCGGGCATACGACATCAAGTACGAGGACGAGAGCGGGGAACACAAGTACGTTCACCAGACGACCTTCGGACTCTCCGAGCGGCTCCTCGGCGGTGTCATCGCGATACACGGGGACGACCGAGGGGTGATCCTCCCGCCGAAGATCGCTCCCATCCAGGCGATAATCGTGCCCATCCCGGAGAAGGGATCGCAGGAGGAGATACTGGCGGCCGCGAGGGACCTGTACATGCAGCTCCTCGGATGCGGTGTCCGCACGGACGTCGATGACCGCGACATAAGGCCCGGCGCGAAGTTCTACGAGTGGGAGAGGAAGGGAGTCCCGCTCAGGATCGAGTTCGGCTCGAACGAGATGAAGGACGGGACCGTGACCCTTGTGCAGAGGCACAGCATGAAGAAGGAGACGGTACCGCAGGGAGATTTGACAGTGACGGTCCAGAGGCTCCTGGAGGACATCCAGAAGGAGCTGTGGGACCGCGCTTCGGACGAGCTTGTGAAGGGCATCCTTACGATCGAGGAGCTGAAGGACGCGAAGGCCGGGATAAACC
>JAJISH010000361.1 GCA_022848825.1 Thermoplasmatota archaeon | reverse complement strand
GTCGTGTTGCATGAAACGACTCTGACGTAGTCGGCGCCGAGCGCCTCGTCGTAGTTCGCCTGGGCGTTGAACGAGAGCCCGGTCAGCTCGTGCTTCTCGCCTCCCTGCCATATGGCCTTCACTCCCGCCTTCTCATAGGTCTCCTTGTATCCCATCTTCTTGGGGGTCCCGTCCACGACTATGTCGGCCTGCTCGAGCAGGTCATCAAGGGTTCCCTGGACCTCGATGCCCTTGTCCTTGAACCGTACAATGGACTCCTCGGACGCTGCATAGAACGGGTAACCCCGCAAGATCGCCATCTTCGCCTCGTAGGTCGGTCTGGTCTTCGTTACACCGATCACTTCCATATCATCCTGCGAAGCTACCGCGTCGGCTATCCTCTTACCTATAGTCCCATAGCCATTGATCGCCACTTTGACAGCCATCCAACCCCCGCTCCGCAATCGATGGAAAGAGTATAAAGGTTTGCGAAGGACCACCCTGAACGGTCAAGTTCTTCCTCTCCACTTCCATATCCTCCCCATACTCTTCCCATAGCTCTTCCCATATCTCTTCTATACCTTTCGCAGGAGATGACCATAGGATGCTCAGGGGATGCTCAGGGGATGCTCATACGGATCGCATACAATTTCCATACAAATCCCATAGGAATCCTATACTGTTCCCATAGGGATCCTATACGAATCCTATACGCGAGCTATAGGAATCCTATACTCTGCTACGTCGATTCCTTCAATAGTCCGTCGGAATGCTTGAGCAGGGCAGGAACTCCCGCCCGCATGTTTGCCTCGGAAGGAGAACGCTCCCTCCCGAAGGGCAGAGAGAATAGGAGCCGGAGATTCCGAGGATCGCTCAGACTGGGAAGTAGAGGTCTCTGCGGATTCGCGGGATCATCGCCATCAGAACTGCGGACTCAGTGAGACTCGATCGGGAAATGAGATTACCGGACAGGAACCCAACAGCACCTTTGCCCTCCTCTGTTCGGACACCTTCCACACCCGACAGGGCCTCGGCAAGATCACTTCCCGCCCGAATCTTCTCCGCAACCTTGGCAGGTAGCGTGAATCCCGCACTGTGCCCCAATGTGACCTCTCCGAGCTTGTCCACGACCGCGCAGAACTGAACGCAGAGATGCGAACCCGCCTCCTCGTTCCAGACGACTCCCGATTCTATCCCGACGCCGAAATCCGCATCCCCGAGGCCTGCCTGGGCGCGGTTCACGGCGCCCTGAACGGCCTCCTCGTCAACGGGCTGCTTGGGTACCTCGGAGGACACGGGAACACCATGAACCTCCACCTTGCCGAAGAGCTTCAGGAAGACATCCCTGACCGCCCATATCTTCGTCCTGTTCTTCGACCCGACGTTGACGATTAGCGGCCGAACCATCTTGCCGCCCTCGTCCATCTCTCCGAGCCTTATCCTGCTCGAGGACACGGGAGCGCAGTCGTCGGCAAGGACCATGCCTATCTCGACGATCTTCAGGGGGCTGAGTCCAGATTTCATCCTCTCCGCATTGAGCTCCTCCGCGGTCCCCTTCGTCTCCTTCGAGACCACTATCGCGTCGATCGGCTCTGTCTTCGCCGGTCCGAACCTGTCATCGATGCTCACGATCTCGAAGTTGGAGTGTCCGCTGGCCGCGAGGTGGTTGTTTAGCGCTGCCTTTCTTGCATCGTACGGGGACACCGAGGAGCTCTTCTCAGACCGCGCCATCTCGTCCGAGGTGAGGCCTATGACAACCTCGTCGCCGATCTCGAACGCCTTCGCGAGCAGAGCCTTGTGTCCCTTGTGGATCCTGTCGAAGGTCCCGCCCAGGCAGACCTTCAGAGGGGAACCCCCCAGCTCAGGAGGAGAATGAGTATGAGCACGACGATGCTGCTCACATACAGCAAGAGGAGCTGGTTCTTCTTCTTCCTCAACATCCTCTTATGATCGCTCTCGCAGTCCTCCGAACAGAAGATGTCCTTCGCGGGAGTCACCCGCCCGCATTGCCTGCAGTGCTTGTGCTGAACCAGTCTTTCGACCATCGCCCGCTCAATCATCAAACCATATTAAAAGGATTGTCTTGGGCCGAGAGAGCTTACAGGTCCGCAGTCCGTCTTCTACCAATAAAGATTTGCGAAAGCCTTAAATACAGTACTAGGTATTGCAACGAGACCAGTCAGGTTTCTCACGTTGGAGAGTAGATGAAACGTTTGGGAATTGTCGTGGACGTCTCATATCGAGGAACGCTGGTAACACGTGCCGAAGCCGCTCCGAGCCTGGGAGATAGGGTATTCACCAGTGATGGAGAGCAGATCGGTCGGGTCGAAAGGGTGTTCGGCCCAGTCTCCCGCCCCTACGTTACCGTGAAACCGACATCGGGAAAACGGAGACTATTGGGAGTGATTGGTAAGGAACTGCACCTAGAATAATGGGGGCGTGACATGCCAAAGAAAAAGAAGAAAGTCGAGACAACGGTTGAAGACACAAGGTGTCCAGAGTGTGGGAGCTCTCATATCACAAGGGACTACAAGAAGGGAGAGCTCGTCTGTGAGGAATGCGGCCTTGTCCTTGACGATCAGATGATAGACCAAGGACCTGAGTGGCGGGCATTTGACGTCGAACAAGGCGAGAAACGCGCCCGGACAGGCGCTCCCATGACGTACACGATGCACGACAAGGGACTCTCAACCACCATCGGGTGGAAGAACAAGGACTCGTATGACAAGAGCATACCAACCAGGAACAGAGCTCAGCTGTACAGGCTGAGGAAGTGGCAGAGGAGGATACGGGT
This sequence comes from Thermoplasmatota archaeon, assembly GCA_022848825.1. Lineage (GTDB taxonomy): Archaea > Thermoplasmatota > Thermoplasmata > RBG-16-68-12 > JAGMCJ01 > JAGMCJ01. The sequence goes on along the minus strand of JAJISH010000361.1, from coordinate 104 downwards.
CTCAAACGCCACGGAGAGGAACCTCGCGTTCGCCCTGAGCGAGCTCGACCGCATGGCAAGCGGGATGGGACTCCCCAGAAACGTGCGGGAGACCGCCGCGATGA
>JAJISH010000360.1 GCA_022848825.1 Thermoplasmatota archaeon | reverse complement strand
CGATTCGCCCTCCCCGAGCTCGTAGTATGTGTCGTCGGAGCCGTCGGGTCCGCCGAAGCTGAAGGGTCCGAAGCTGAAGTTGCTCGCAGCAAGCTGAAGGAGTAACTTCGTGTGCTTCGGCCTGGAGGTCATCGTCTGGTTCCACCATATCGCTGACCAGTCCGTCTCCCCGTAACCGGAATCGAAGAGCGAGGACGTGTACCTCCCCTCGGGTATGTAATTCGGTCCGTAGAGCCACGTGTCGTTGAACCATGAGGTGGTGTTCCCGCCGCTAAACATCAGTATCATGTCGCTGCGGTAGTCGTACTCCATCTTCGCGTAGCGTCTGCCCTCAGGCCACTTCGTCGTGAAGATGCTCTCCCATTTAGGTGCACCGTAGGACGTGTAGAGCCATGTCTCGTTGTCGTATTCGCCAGCTGACATACCGCCGAAGAGAATCACTCCTTCCCAGAACGGGAGGTACTCCATGGACGCCCCCGCTCTTGGCGAGGGTCCTGACACCATCTGCTGCAACCACTGGTTGCTGAAGGGATCGTAATCCCAAGTGTCCCCGAGGAAGCTCATTCCTGCTGCACCGCCGAAGAGGACGACCCTGTTGAGCTTCTGATCAAATGCCAATGCATGTCCCGCCCTTGCGGGAGGCTCCGCAATGGGGTTGAGGTCGGTCCATCGGTTGGAGAAGGCCTCATACTTCCACGTCTGGAAGTCGGATGAGGCGAGCTCCTCCCCTACCAGTATCGATCTGGTCGTGAGAGTGTCATAGACCATCGGCGAGCTCTTCATCTCCTTGGGATGCGGATTCGTGACGACCTCGACCCAAGTGTGATTGTCAGTATAGTACTCCCACGTGTCCTGCAGGAATCCTCCGTCGCCGTAACCCCCAAAGAGGACTATCACGTCGTCCGAGGCATCGTATGCCATGCCGACGGAGCTCCGCGCGGACGGGCTTCCGTTCGTTTGAACCTTCGTCCAGTTGTTGCCAGCATAGTCGTATTCCCACGTCTCGTTCGAGAGCCCCTCGCCGAAGACATACCCGCCAAAGAGGATCATCACCTCGCTCGCCTTGTCGTAGGCGAGGCCGTACTCGTCCCTCGGCGTGGGCATGCGCTCGGGCGTCATGTTGGTCCAGTCATCGTGAGTTCGCACGATCTGGACGGATGCATCGGGTCCGACGCCAACGACCTCGGTCCCGACGAACGAGGTGCCGTCCAGGAAATCAGCGTGGTTCGTCTCATTCCAGCTATCGGCTCTCGTGGAAGGTGATATGATGAGAACCATCGAGAGAAGAATAAGTGTCGCAATGAAGAATGCCTGAAGTCTTGAACTCATCCTTCTGATGCCCACGGTCTCCTCCTCCACGTCTCAGAGCAGTTAGTCTATTATGTGTTCGTTTTGCCTCTACTTAATCCTTTCCGTGGATTCGCACGTAGGCGCAGGCTGCAGGCGCCGGCAGCCCTCCGTTCGGTGGTTCTCGAGCTTGTCCCACTGAGCAACCCAAGTTTCTTATTTCCCTAGTCTCTTCACCGCACACGGAAATGAGGACGTACATCACGCTCTGCGGTCGGCGCAACTGGGCGCTCGTGAACAGCCTGTGGGCCTCCATAGAGGACCACGACTACCTGCCGGAGAAGCTCATCCTCCTGTGCCACGCTCGGCTCAAGGAGGACGCACACGAATGCTCGGGGCCCGCCGAAGAGCTCCTGCGCAGCTACGTCGTGGACCCCGAGGTGTCGGTGCATGTGGTCCCAGAGACGGACTTCATCAACCGCGTCGCCGAGAAGGTGGCGGAGATCATAAAGGAGGAGAAGGAGAAAGGGAACGAGGTCGCCCTGGACATCACTCCCGCGAGAAAGGCGCTCGCGATACCCGCCTACACGTCCGCGCTCAATCACGGCGCCGACCACGTGTTCTACCTGTTCCTGCGCGACCTGAGGCACTCGAACCGCCCGTACCCGATGATACCGTACTTCCTGCACGACTGGAAGGACTTCGTGAGGGAGGGCGATGGCTGAGTTCATCCTGCCCAAGGACTATCTCATCCTCCTGCTGAACAAGGCGTTCAGGTACGGCAGGAAGGTCCTCCGCATCAAGGAGCCCTTCTACGGGCTCGATCTGTTCACGGTGGACGAGAAGATGCGCATCTCCAAGATCGTGAGCGGGCACGAGTTCCGGGAGGAGCGGGACAAGGTCGTCCATGGGCTGGGTCGCCTGGACTGGGAGGCGCCCGAGTGGTTCGACTTCAAGGACTGCTTCCTCAGCTCTGCCGCACTGAGACCGCGGGAGTGGGACGACTTCGTGGAACAGATACGCCACATCAGGGCGAGGATGACGGGACCATCGAGACCCAGGAAGCCCGTCTACATCGGAATCGATACGAACGTCGCGTACTCGCGCATATTCTCCCGCCACTTCCCGTACGTGGGTCACGAGGAGATCAACCCCGATTGCCTGGAGCTCGTCGTCAGCGAGCTCGTGCGCAAGGAGGTGGACAGGAGGATAGGCTACCGCTACAAACCCGATGAGGTCGAGACTCTTTCGAGCAGGGCAAGGGCGCACGGCCTCGTCCGAAGGTTGGGTCGCACGAACAAGCTGTCCACTCGGAAGGCGAAGCTGGCACAGAACGAGATAGACTTCCTCACGAAGGATCTCGGCGCGCTCGAGGTCTCCGGACGGGACCTTGCCAAAGACAAGGAGCGCGTGGACAGGGACATAGCCGCGTCGTACGCCGACTTCCAGGAAAGCCATTCGGCAGAGGTCATCCTCGTCACGTTCGACCAGAACATGGTGGACCACGCGAAGAACGCCCGCCTGTCCACGGCGGTCATGCGCTTCCCGGTCAACAAGGCGCTCGGCGCAATAGACAACCCGTGGAGCTTGCACTGCCTGATCCACGACCTGGCGGTCACCTTCGGCGTCGTGCAGATGAGTCCGCTAGATATTCACGTGTGGGGAGAATGGCAGGGGAAGCAGACGGAGGACTACGAGCTCGAGCGGGTGAAGATAGACATCGGGGAATCCATCCCCTTCCTCGACAAGTTCACGAAGCAGGCCGAGAGGTGCGGGAAGATCATCGACGCCATGTCGGTGGACTAGTCCCGCCAGACAAAACAGTTGTAGACGACTCCGACGATTCATATGACAAGGGCGTATTGTGATGATCAGGTCTTGGTTCGTCGTTCTGATACTCGTTCTTCTTCTCCCGCTAGCGTCGCTGGCGGGTGGCGACTATGGTCATGGCGACGCGACAAGAGGGGACGACCCGCCCGTGTCGCTCGATGCCCCCTTCTCGCCCGACGTGATGGTGAGCGATGACGCGATCTCCACAAGCCAGGTCGAGCCGCATGCGGTCGTCGACGACCTTGGGTACATTCACGTCGGCTGGATAGACAGGCGGAGCGGGCTTTGGCGCGTGAGGTATTCCCGCTCGACAGACGGCGGGCTCAGCTTCGAGCCGAGCACCGAGATGCGTGACACAGTATTTCCTGAGACAGGGGACCCGGTCCTGGCGTTCTCGAACGGCGCTCTCTACTACGCTTGGATATCCTTCGACCGGAACCTCGACGATGGTGACGTGGCAATGAGAGTGTCTCATGATCATGGTCTCACCTGGGGGCCGCGCATAAAGGTGAGCGACAGTCCGTCGACCGTGTTCACAGACAAACCCTGGATGGCCGCCAAGGGCGATTCCGTCTATGCGGTCTACGCCGACATGCCCGGGGCTTACGAGGTCCGCTTGAGGAAGTCAACGGACCAGGGGATCACTTGGCAGCCCAGCGTGAGGATCAACACGGACACAATCGGATGGGGGAACGGAGCCTGCATCGACATCGGGTCCAATGACGAGATCTACGTCAGCTGGTGGGATTCGACTTTCTTGGACGGGGGCATCTTCTTCTCCATGTCCTTGGACGGAGGGCTCACCTGGTCCACGAACAAGCAGATTGCGGTCACGGATTGGTGGGGCGGTACGCCCGTGAGAGCTGCGGCAATAACGAGCCTCGCTGCCGGACCCGACGGGCAGATATACATCACCTACACGAACCTCACGACCCCCGACTGGAACATCGAGTTCATACGCTCCCTCGACAACGGAACCACGTTCTCGCATCCCGTGATTCTGAACGACGACGGCACCACCGAGGCGCAGCTCATGTCCTGGGTGGACGTGGGTCCGCTGGGCACGGTGCACATCGCGTACTATGACAACCGCACGGGACAGATGGAGATCAGATACACGAACTCGACTGACAACGGGACCTCCTTCATGCCGAGCCTCAAGGTGAGCGATGCGACCTTCACCCCGGAGTATTTCATCGGCGACTACATCCCTCTCGTCGCGGACATGTGGACGGACATTCACGTCATCTGGTGTGACCGTCGGAACGGAGACACCGACATCTACTACTCACGCTTGGAGGGTCCTGGAATCCCGGGACCGCCGCCCGCTCCCGTTCCCTTCGTTTCGGCGAGACTAGAGGGCATAACACACGAGGATGTCAATGTCACTTGGACGCTCTCACCAGATGACGGCTCCGGTCAGGATTCCGTCACGAACTACTCGATAATGTACTCCGTCGTCTACAACGGCAGTGGGCAGGGTTACATGTGGCTTGCCAACGTGCCCGCTGGGACAGACCACTACGTGGCGAGCGGGATGGGGCATGGTGACCCCCTCGATTACTTCTTCATCGTAAGGGCGAACGACGTCTGGGGGCAGTCCAACGACAGCCTCCAGCAGGCGGGGAAGTTCAACCGCATGCTCGAACCGGGCTGGAACCTCATCTCCCCGCCGCTCGTGCAGGAGGACCCGTCAATCATGGTCGCGCTGCAGACCTTATCGTTCGGATGCGTGAGACAGTACAACGACAGCGTGTGGGACAAGTGGAGGGAGTTCTGTCCGTGGAAGCACTACGAATGGGGCCAGATTCCAAGTCTCGGCACTACGGAAGTGCTGTGGATCAACATCACGCAAACGAGCAATTGGACAATAGCGGGTGGGGTTCCAAGACAAACCGCTCTATCTCTGAACGACGGCTGGAACCTCATCGGCGTTCCCGTCTTCTCCGGATGCGACGTTGGCCGATTGAAGATGGAGACGGGAGCGACCCGAGTGGAGGGCTTTTCGAGCGTTGACTTCCCCTACCGCCTGAAGGTCATGCAGGACTTCGAGCCGCTGCTACCAGGTTATGGATACTGGGTGAACATGCCAGCGGCAGGGTCCTGGACAGTGGAGAACCTGTGACCTAGTCTGCGGTCCGCTTCTTGCGCTTGGCTTCCATCTCTCTGAGCTCCCGCCCGATCCACACGCGCCTGCCGTTGGCGACCATTATGCTCATCTCGTTCGGAATCAGAGTGAGCTTGCCCTCCTGCGTGTCGAAGTTCAGCAGCTTGATCATGTCCCCCCTCTCGACCTTGCCAATCATGTCCTTGTTCAGCCTCAGGCGCGCGCGGAACTTCCCCTGCTTGAGGAATGCGATGCACAGCGGACCCTTCTTCGTCCTCTGGACCCCGCTCAGCTTCATCAGCCTACCCTCGACTGTCACGCTCTTCATCTTCGGCCTCAGGTCTCTAATCTCCAGTTCCTTCCTTACGGGCATCTCAATCCCTCGTGGGTCAATCGAATGTGCATCCACATATTTGAAGGTAGACCTCTCAGGATGTCCTACTTCTGCATGACGAAGAAGGCGGAGCCGTACCATTTACTGTGCTTTCGGTAGAGGTCGACCTCGCTCTGCTGCTTGTCCAGAACGGCCAGGGACCTCGGGTCATCTCGGTACTCACGCCTGAAGGCTCGGATGCGCTCTTCCAGCGGCTTGTAGTACAAGTGCCACCAAGCATCATCCGGCAGGGGGAAGTGCCCGACGAAGCGATAACCGCATCCGGGAACCGCGTCCACGTCCTCCTCAACAGTGCAGATCCCCGGATACATCCTCTCCCAGTAAACCCTGATCTCGTGTGGCGGGTCCGGCCTCAACCAGCACATCTCGTGAACGACCAGGAACCCCTTCGGCCTGATGAGCCTCCTCCATTCCATCAGGCCCTTCTCGAAGCCTATCACGAAAATGGAACCCTCCGCCCAGATGATGTCGAAGCTCCCGTCGGGGAAGTCGATGTCCCGGAGGGACATGTTCATCGTTCTGACCCTGTCCGAAGAATCGAGTTCCCTCGCCTTTCTGTCGAGCTCGTCCAGGGAGGCCTGATCGATATCTATCCCCGTCACAATCCCATTGCTCAGCTTGGCGAGCTCGAGTGTCGGTTCCCCGTTGCCGCAGCCGATGTCAAGGATGTCGGGCCTGTTCATCTTGGGCAACATTCCGAACGCTCTTCGCGTGTATTCGAGCCGCCCGGCCTCGTCGAGGAGGTCTTTGTAAAGCTCGGAGAGAATGTCACCCGCCATGCGATTTACCAGCTCGCGACAGCGTCTTCCAGAGTCTCGTGCATGGTCATCTTGATGTCCCTGCTCTTCGCGTGGTCCTGC
>JAJISH010000036.1 GCA_022848825.1 Thermoplasmatota archaeon | reverse complement strand
GCTCCTCCGGTTGGGCGATCGCCAGCCTCTCAATCAGCATCTGATCGTCCGGGAGAGAGACGGGCAGGCGAACGACGCCGTCCTCGATCCTTGGCAGGCTGGGAGCGTCGACCTCGTACTCTGATGAATAGAAATCCAAGACCTTTCCGACTTCCTTCCGTGAAGCCAGGTCGCGTCCTCCGACGTTCCAGAACACGGAACTCGATGAGTCGTACGCCAGACCAGAACGGGCTAGCGCCATGATCATGTCCCTGTTCCAGCGCAGATACGGCGCTCGAAACCCGCTGGGATTCAGACCGACCGATTCGAAATCCGAGATGGCCTGGCGCAGGTCACTTCCGATTCTCTCGGCCGTGACGGTCCTGTAGTCGATATGCTCCATTCCATGGATCGCCACGTCGAATTCCTTCAGGAAGCCGACCAGGTCTTCACTCCTCCTCAGGAGGGCGGACGGGCAGGCGAACGTCGCCGGACAGTCATTGTCCCGGAGGAATTCCCGAAACGAGTCCAGGCTCTCTTCGAGCCGATGAGAGGAGAAACCGTAGTTCCTGATTATGCTGAAAGCCCGAACCAGCCGACCGAATCCTCCACGTGACCTCGAGGCTCCTTTCATCAGACCACGCTCAGCACGAGTGCGATGAGGCCCGAGGCGGCATAGAGTCCGAGGATGACGAGGACCAACTTCCTCTCGGTCATGGGCCTGACGCTGAGCAGGAGGTACGCGAGCGTGTACCTCTCGGACCCTTTGGGAGGAGATAGCCTTCCCTGAGAATCTATCACCGGATTCTGGCAGGCCTCCCGCCGGTTGCTGTTCCCCGCACGGAGATAGTACAGAGTCGCCGCAACCTCGTAGAACGCGGGAAGCAGGCAGATCGCACCGAAGAACTCGATGTTCCCGATGATTACGCCCGCCGCGAGCGCCGCGCCCATGCCGAGGGTCCCGATGTCGCCGACGAACACTTTGGCGGGGTGTCTGTTGAAGTAGTAGAGGGCGAGGGAGCATCCAAGAAGCGAAGCGAAGATGGGAAGGGCATAGCTCGTCGGGTTCCCCAGCCCGACGATGAGGAGAAGGAACGCCGAGATGACCACGATTTGGCCGCTCTCGAGTCCATTGTAGCCTGCGGACATGTTGATAGCGTTGCCACCACCAGTTATTCCGATTGGGACGAGCACGAGCCAGTAGAGCCAGTAGTTGACGTCGATTATGAGGTCGAACGGAAAGACGACCTGTTCGGCCCCGAAATGAACGAGCATGAGGGGAAGGCTGGCGAATACCAAAGTGACGGCCTTCGTCCGCTGAGATATCTTGGAGATATCGTCGATGAGCCCGATCATCGACGCGATGAAGAAGACGCTGATCGCCGCCAGGAAGGGGGGCTCGTACAGGTCGCCCATGTACTTTATGGCACCGACCATCAGCGAGAGGGAAATCGAAAAGGCAAAGACCGCCGCTATCCCGCCAAGCTCCGCGACCTGCGGTTTCTCGGGCTTGTTGACGTCTGAGCCAACCATCTTCCCTTCCTTCATCTTCCTGATTAGGGGGGGAAGGGCGACGATGGCCACGACGAGCGACGCCGAGAAGGCGATGAACGTGGCGAGATACTCTAGTCCTGGTTCAAACTGCATGCTACGTCAGCACGAAAAATCGGTGTGTATATCAAGCTTTCCAACGTCATTATCGGATTTGAGAATGAACCCTCCAATGGAGAACGAGGAAAGAAGAGTTAAATACCGAGAGGCATAGTCGAAGCGAGATGAAGATCGCCACGATCGTTGGGGCAAGGCCACAGTTCATCAAGGCGGCCGCTCTGACGAGCGAATTGAGGGAGTTCGCCGAGGAGGTCGTCATACACACGGGGCAGCATTACGACTACGAGCTCAGCAAGGTGTTCTTCGAGACTCTCGACCTGCCAGAACCTGACTACAACCTGGGTGTCGGGTCCGGAACGCACGCGGTGCAGACCGCCAAGATGCTCAAGGGGATCGAGGACGTCCTCGTCAAGGAGCGGCCTGAACTCGTACTGGTCCATGGAGACACGAATTCCACCCTCTCGGGTTCCCTGGCGGCTGCCAAGATCGGGATCAAGGTCGCCCATATCGAGGCAGGCCTCAGGTGCTACAACAGGTCATTGCCAGAGGAGGTCAACCGGGTGCTGACGGATCACCTCTCGGGGCTGCTGTTCTGCCCCACTCGGACGGCGGTGGACAACCTGGAAAGGGAGGGGATAGTAGCGGGCGTGCATCTCGTCGGGGATGTGATGAAGGACATGCTCGAGAGGTTCCTTTCCGCGGCGAGGGACAGAGAAGTGCTACCTGAGATGGACCTCGGGGAAGGCGGATTCCATCTCATGACCCTGCACCGACCGCAGAACACCGAGGACGAAAGCAACCTCCGGGCGATTCTCGACGCCGTCTCCGGCCTGGACACGGAAGTCGTCTTCCCGGCGCATCCGCGAACGACGACCGCCATTGAGAGGTTCGGTCTGGAAGAGCGCGTCGGAGACAACGTGAACATCACGCACCCGCTCAGCTACACGGACT
>JAJISH010000359.1 GCA_022848825.1 Thermoplasmatota archaeon | reverse complement strand
ATGCCGTGACTGGGTGCGATCATGTCGATCTCGAGCCCTGATAGGGCGTCCAGCGCTTTGCCCACCTGCCCGCCGAAGGGAAGGACGATGTTGCCGTAGTACTTGGCGGCCTCCTCTCTGAGTATGTCCCAGCAGATCTCGTCATCGAACCGCTCGGACGTCGCGAGGTGCTGCCCGAAGGCATCGTTCGGCAATAGGAGCTTCTCCTCCGGGACGTATGTGACCATAGAGTCAGGCCAGTGGACCATCGGGATGTGTACGAACTGCAGTGTTCGTTCCCCTATCTTGAGTGTTTCACCAGACTCCACAACTTTCAGGTTCAAATCCTTCTTGTAGTGCCTAACAAGGCCCTTCTTCCCGCGAGGAGAGGCCAGCACTGTCGCGTTAGGCACTACATCCAGCATCAGCGGCAATGAGCCCGAGTGGTCCATCTCAACATGATTCGAAACTATGTAGTCGATTCTGGCGGGGTCAACGATCTCCTTGATTCGCGAGAGCATCTCATCGAAGAAGGGTTTCTTGACCGTGTCCACGAGCACGATCTTCTCGTCAACTATGAGATATGCGTTGTATGTTGAGCCTCGGTCGGTCGTGTAGCCATGGAAGTCCCTGAGGTCCCAGTCAATCGCACCTACCCAGTATATGCCAGGTTTTATCTCGACCTTATCCATCCGATCAGCCTCCTATCCCTTTCAGACAATCCCTGCAGGTTCCCTTGAAATAGCCGTGGACCTCTTCAACCTTATGACCCTTCTCAGGCATGCAATCCATGCAGAGCCCCTTGATGTGGATGTCCACTATCCGTCCGCAGCTGGTGCACAGGAAGTGCTGATGTCGAGTCGATCCGTAATCGTATCTGGACTCGGTGCCGGATATCGTCAGAACCTCGACCAGCCCATACTTGCTCAGGATGTCCAACACATTGTAGACCGTCGTCTTCGATAGAGAGGGGTTGTCCTTCTTCAGTGTCCTGTAGATGTCGTCGGCGGTAGGATGGATTCTATTCTCATCCAGGAATCTCAGCACCTCGAGTCTCTGTGGTGTCACCTTCATCCCGTTTTCGCGGAGTATTCCAGTGTACTTCTCCGTATCCATCCGTTCACCCTCTGTGTACCTAATCTGTAATGATTACAATGTAATACTCACTACAAGTTACCTATTAAAAGCTTGCGAGATTCACTCTCCCCCCGAGGGAAGCGTTAAATGGGCTCACAAGGTATCCGCGACTGTGAGTTCATGAATGCCATTGCGCTAAGGGCGGACCCGCTCGATTTCGTGGAGGATCTGGAATCGCCGATCGGAGTGTACCTCAGAAGGGATGTATTTGGCAAGAAGGGGGATGCAGGCCTGCGGAGAAATCTGTATGAAGGAATCGCCTCCGAACAGTCCGACGACGGAAGCTGGGATCAGCTGTTCGTCCACACCGCCAACAATCTCTGGAAGCTCGCGCTTCTCGGGTACGGGGCGAAGGATAGGAGCATGAAGAAGGGACTGGACTGGCTGCTGACGACCCAGAAATCCATGTATCACGACCATCCGGGGTTCTTCTACTCCGGAAACAGGAGAGACCCGAGCCTCATGCGCGAGACATCATACGGGGAGTTCGGTCCGGGATGCACGATATTCTACCAGACGGCGTACGCGGTCCATCTTTTCCACGTTCTCGGTCTTGACGACAAGGAAGAGGTCCAGCAGACCGTGAGGTCGTACCTCAAGTTCTGGACGCCCACCTGGTGCGGTGCGTGGTGCACGATCAACGTACTCCGCGTGCTGATAGAGCACACGCTCAGCGCGAGGACAAAGCGGGTCCAGGAGGGCCTGAAGTATCTGGCGGAGAAGCAGACTGGGACAGGAGCGTGGAAGAGCTATCCGTTCTATCACACGTTCCACGGCATTTCCAGGGCGAAGTCCAAGGTGGCGAGGGTGCAGATCGAAAACGCGCTGCCCTCCGTCATCAGGCGGCAGAACAAGGACGGAAGCTGGGGAAAGAAGGACAGGGAGAGCAGTACGTTCCTGGCACTTGACGGATTGAGGAACGCGGGATCCCTGTAGGTTCTCCTATCTTTCTCCTATGATCCTCGCATCTTTTAGCTTCTTTCTCGCATGTTTCACGCTTGGGGGTCGCATGTGGGTCGCAAGATCTCGCATTGGGCTCGCATGCGGCATGCTTGTAGCCTGCTTCTAGCCTGCTTGCAGCCTGCTCACGGCTCGCACGCGGGTAGCTTGAATCGCTACGAGCGTCCTAGCTGCTCCATTGTCGCCCCACCCTGCCCTGTTCCAGCCCCCTCCGAGGAATCCCGATGCATTCTCATCATTTTGTCCCGATAGTGACGGCTTGCGAGTCGAAACCGCACGTACATGGGATTCCTGCGATGATATTCCACTTATCAGTACAGGAAGCAAAAACCTTATTTGGTGACCAGACAATCCATGTCCTGGACTCGTGCGGTGTCCTAATCCATGAGGTTCTCGGTCACCGCTTGTCATGCAGAAGAACGGGAAGACATATGTGGGCAGTAAAACTCAGACGCAACGATTGTTCATATTCCCTTTCCCATTCAAGGAGATAGTTCATGTCAATGAACGAGAGCGGACCTACCATCCAGACCTGGATCTTGGCTGTCATACTCCTGGCGACGTCGGCCTTTGCGTTTGCAGGCGGGCAGTTTGCCACGCTCGATCCGGAAGCTCCCGCGAAAGACCTCGCGGATATCCAGACGGACTCGATGTTCCAGTACGAATCTCACGTCATCACCGCGGAAGAGGTCGAGAGGCTCAAGGCGGAATTCGGCGTGCGGGACCCGCAGAAGAACTACAACATCCTGTTCGACGGGCTCGGCACCGGACTCGCCCCGCCAACGGAGGCGGAATGGCAGGACATGATCGGCACATCCTGGACCGACGGTGTCAACGAGCCGATGCTCGAGCCGATGGTGGACCACTCGCAGGAGCCGTACTTCCCGAAAGTTCGAAGCCAGCAGAGCCAGGGCTCCTGTTCGGCCTGGTCCGTCGCATACTACATAAACGGCTATAACCAGGCGAAGGACCTGAACTGGACGGACGCATCCACGGGGAACAACAACCACCTGATGAGCCCGGCCTTCGTGTACAACAAGGCGAACTCGGGCTTCGACTCCGGCTCCTGGCCGTCGGGAAACATGGAGGTCATCAAGACCGTCGGGAACTCCATCTGGGCGGAGATGCCCTACAACCCCTCTGACGCTGTCTCCTGGGGCGATGAGGACGCATGGAGGAGCGCACCCGAGTACCGCGGGCTGGATTATCAGTCCACGGACCCGTCCAACACGGACGTCATAAAGGCATGGGTCGCCGAGGGGTACGCCATCTCGATAGTCCTGGATGCGGGCAACTACGGCAACGGACTCGGAAGCGGCGACGACACCATCAACTCCACGGAGCATGTGACGGGCAATCCCAACCACGCGAACACCATCGTGGGATTCAACGACACGAGGGAGGACGACGGCGAGATCGGCGCCTTCAAGGTCGTGAATTCCTGGGGCGCTGGCTGGGGCTCTGCTTGGGGAGGCAACGGCTACTACTGGATGACCTACGAGGCCGCGGACGAGCTTCCGAACATAGCCATCAGATTCCGCGACAGGATCGACTACGAGCCGTCCCTGCTCGGCATCGTGAACATGAACCCCCAGGGCGGCAGGAACGCTTCCGTGACTCTGGGCATCGGTCCGATCAGCGACCCCGCCGCCACCA
>JAJISH010000358.1 GCA_022848825.1 Thermoplasmatota archaeon | reverse complement strand
GGGCCGCGTACTCCCCTGAAGACAATTGAACGTATACCGCGTATCCCAGCACCGACAAGACTATTGCGATGGCGGCGAACAGGGCGATTACGACTCCGTTCTTCAACCTACTCCTCCCCAAGCAGGTCCAAGAGCGTCATTGACTGTGCGTCGTCCTGTTTCTCGATATGGACATCCTCGACCTTCTCCCTGAGCTTGATTTCCAGGGCCCTCTCGAGCTTCGCCACGAGGGCGTCGCTGGGCCTCATGTCCCCGGCTTCCAGCTTGTTGATGATGCTCAACTTCTCGTTGATGCTCGCCGCGAGCTCCTTCTGGCTCAGATTCCTCTTCTCGCGGGCGCTCCTTATCCGAGCCGGATAGTCCGCCGCCAGAGCCTCCGCAGAAGCTCCCTTGTAGACGTCCCTGGTCCGCATCCGCCTCTCTCTCCGTTCCAGACGCCTCGCCACCGTGGGAGGTTCTTTCGTCTCCCTTTTGGTGGGGCCGCTCTCGCCGAACTTCGCGCAGCTCGAGCATACGCTCAGGAGCGTGCCCTCTATCACGACTTCTCTGGTCTTCGGTGTTCTGGTCCCGCAGAGCTCGCATCTCAGATGACCACATCCAGGATAAACAATAAATAGCTGGAAACGAATATATACTTAGCGACAGACGAATGGGTATGGATGGGGGATCCCAGTGAACGAGGAGGATATCAAGGAGTTCTCGCAGAAGCTGTCAGAAAGAATCTCCATGCTGGAGGACAAGAACGACACGATTCTGGCGAGCTCCAGGAGAATAGAGGGCGAGAAGCGCTTCGTCGAGGCCGAGCTCATGAGGCTTCAGAAGGAGATCAGACGCCTCAAGGGAGAGCTCGAGCGGCTCAAGACGCCCCCGCTGATCATCGGTTCCATCAGGGATGTACTCACCGATGGCCGGGTCGTCGTGAAGAGTTCCACAGGTCCCGATTTCATCGTGAACGCGGCGGACTACCTCGACCGCGAGAGCATCGTCGTGGGAGCGAGGGTTGCCCTGAACAAGCAGACCTTGGCGGTGATGGGAGTTCTCCCGCCATCCTTGGACCCTCTTGTGACCGGGGCAGAGGTCATCGAGAAGCCCGACATGACGTATGAGGACATAGGCGGTCTGGAGAACGAGATCGTTGAGATCAAGGAGGCGGTTGAGGACCCGCTGCTGAGACCAGACCTCTACAAGAAGGTGGGAATAGAACCGCCAAAGGGCGTCCTCCTTGTCGGCCTGCCGGGAACGGGCAAGACCCTTCTGGCAAAGGCGGTGGCCCACCAGACGAACGCGACTTTCATCAGGTTCGTGGGCTCGGAACTTGTTCAGAAGTACATCGGTGAGGGTGCGCGACTTGTCAGGGAGCTCTTTGAGCTTGCCAGAGAGAAATCGCCCTCGATCGTGTTCATCGACGAGATCGATGCCATAGGGGCCAAGCGGCTGGAGATCGCCACATCCGGAGACAGAGAGGTACAAAGAACCCTAATGCAGCTCCTCGCAGAACTGGACGGTTTCAATCCCCTGGGCGATGTCAAGATAATCGCCGCGACGAATCGGCCCGACATCCTGGACGATGCGCTCCTTCGACCAGGGAGATTCGACCGCATAATCGAGATCCCGTCTCCGACAGCGGCGGGGAGGGAGAAGATATTCGCCATACACACCAGTGAGATGAGCATCTCGGGCAAGATCGACTTTTTCAACCTTGCAGAGAGGACGGATGGATGCACGGGGGCCGACATCAAGGCCATCTGCACAGAAGCGGGCATGTTCGCCATCCGCGAGGATAGAGACAAGGTCCTGACGGAGGACTTCCTGAGAGGGATAGACAAGGTCACGGGGATTCCATTCCAGAAGGGGAAGGAAGCGTCCGGAAGCATGTTCGCCTAGTCCTCTACGTCCTTTTCTATCACGAAGGCTCCTACGTAGTCACAATTCTTGCAGTGATACTTGTATCCCGTGATGAGACCAGTCTCGTAGTACAAGTCGGCGGAACCGCAATGCGGGCAGACGGTGACGGTCTTTGCCATCAGGTTTCCCCATTCGAGGTTATGAATATAAAGATTCGTGCCACAACCCTTATAAAAGGGCTCGACTTTCTAAGGCAGCTGAGCACCGATGAATCTCAGGAAGGATAGGTCTGGCGCATTCGACTTGTTCATCGCGGCCCTGATAGTCCTAGTCGTTGTGCTAGCGGTCGTGGTCTATCAGGCCTGGATGCTGGGACTAGAGGCCGCCCCGATCCCGGCTCCCGAGGTCGTGGAGCGAACGGACACGATCGAGTTCGACTACATCGGCAACTTCGAGGACGGGCGCGTCTTCGGAACGTCCGTCAAGAGCGTCGCTGACGACGACGTGTCCTACCCGAAATCCCTCAGCTACACGTATCCTGCGGACGGCACCTTCAACCCTGTCTTGTCGACCATAGGTGGAGGTTTCGTTGAGCCAGGTGCTGCCCCGTTCTTAGGAATGGAAAACAAGGGGAAGGCCCTGGAGAGGGCGATCCTGGGCATGCGTGTCGGGGAGACGAGAGTTGTCGCCCTACAGCCCGAGGAGGCGTACGGGATGACAAACGTGAGCCTGCTCGAGACTCGCACCCTCGTCGAGACGGTCCCCCAGTACGAGGAGATGAGCACGATCACCTACTCTCAGAGGTTCTCGGAAGAGGGTCCTCCCTTTGAGGGGAAGAGCCTCAAGGACCCCTTCTGGGGTTGGGATGTCTACGTGTACTACCTCAACAGGACCAACGATCTTGTCATCATCAGGCACAACCCGACGCCGGGCATGGTGGTCACACCGTACTCGCAGTGGAACACCCTCGTGGAGGACGTGGACAGCGCGGCGAACGAGGGATTGGGAGAGATCAGGGTCAGACATCAGCTCTCTCCGGAGGATGCTGACAGGGTCTTGGGGCAGAGCATACACGAGAAGTTCATCGTGACCTCCGTCGATCCTGAGGCCGGGACATTCGTCGCCGACTTCAACGACGAGCGTGCAGGGAAGGTTCTGTACCTTCGAATCACGCTTCTCAGCATAAGCAAGATCTAGCTGGGATCTGATGATTGGAGACTTCATCTACGACTTATTCCACGGTCTAGGGCCCGCGGTGACGCTCCTTGCCTTGTTTCTGATATTCGTCATTGACGCCGCCATCTTCCCTGCACTTCCCGAGGTCTTCGCGGTCATCTTCTTTCTCGCAAACCCTCTCCCGGACGGCTCCGCACTAGTCTGGGGTCTGGCGGTCCTCTGCATGGCCATACTCGGTGAGCTCGCTGGCAACACGCTGCTGTACGTCATCGTGAGGAACATACTTGTCAAGAAGAAGAAGATGCCCAGATTCCTGGAGAGAGTGATGAAACGCTACATGGACTTCCTGGTCGTCAAGGACGAGAAGATAATCCTGGTGAACAGGATCGCCCCGGTCGTGCCCATGGTGGGGGCCTTCATGGCCGTCTGCGAGTGGTCGTACCGGCGTTCGATATCCTACGTATTCTTCGGAGCAGTTGCCAAGTACGGCTTCCTTCTCCTCCTTGTCGGTTTCTTCGGCACCGTGTACGAGAGGGAAACCGCCCAGATCATAGCTCTGGTGGCGGTTCTGGCGATAATAGTGATAAGCGGCCTCCTATCTCTGGTGTATCGAAGGAGAATGAGAGATCAGTAGTCCTTCTTCGCGTAGGATTTCTCGGGTATGGGCTTCCCGAGGAAAAGGAGAAGATCGCCCTTCAGCCAGGTGAGCAATGTTGACAGGTACCCGTCCCTTTCCATCCTCCGCGTGGAGACCCTGACGAAGAGATCCCTGTCGTACACAATTTTCCCCAGTTCCTTCATCCTGAAGGCGATTTCCACATCATCTGAGTGGGGCAGAGGTTTGTAGCCACCGATGCTCAGGACGGCGTCCTTCTTGAAGGCGGAGTTGCCCCCGCCAGTGCAGTATATTC
>JAJISH010000357.1 GCA_022848825.1 Thermoplasmatota archaeon | reverse complement strand
TGCCGTCCTCCTCGGCATCCCCGCCCTGGCGCTCGGCTTCCTTCTTGTGGCGAGGCCGACGGAAAGAAACGCGAAACTGCTCTTCAAGTTCTCGAGCCCCTACCTCTTCCTGCTCTTTCTGGCGATGGTAATCGGGGCGTTGCTCTAGGGGAACCTATCCCACTTGAGAAGCTCCCTTATGGTGTTCCTTGCCATTTTCGGGTTCTCCTTGAGCCTCCTCATGCTGTAGGGGTACCAGTCCTCCCCGAACGGGACATAAACCCTCATCTTGTGGCCTCTTGAGACTATCTCCCGGCGGGTCCGTTCCTTCACGCCGAGCAGCATCTGGAACTCGTAGTCCTTGGACGGGAGGCCCAGCTTGTCGATCAGTCTCTCGGACGCTGCAATCAGTTCATCATCGTGCGTCGCGATCCCGACGTAGGAGCCCGCCTCGAGCATGATCTCCAGCAGCGTCATGAAGTTCTCGTTTATCTCGCTCATCTTGTGATATGCGATCTCTTCAGATATGACTGGATCGCCACGCCGACGTTACCGCGGCTCTCGCGAAGCCGCCTGTACATGTCCAGGGTGTCCGTCGTCGTCGTGTGGTCCTCCATGTCGATCCTGACGAAGTTGCCGATCTCCTTGGCTTTGGCCACGAGTCTGTCGATGTTCCCAAGACAGAATTCCTTGTCGACCCTGAGACCTAGATGTGTGGGCTTGACAGAGATGTTGGTGTCCAGGTTCTCGCTCTGGATGGCAGCGAGAGCTCTCATGTAGAGCGAGGTCGCCTCCTCGGACTCCTCCCTGCTCTCCGCGTTCTCCCCCAGGACGTCAACGGTCGCACACGTGCCCTGGCCCATCACCAGCTTGACGGTGGAGACGGCGTCCGCCAGGGACGCCCCCGCGACATATCGACCTGCCACGTGCTTCGTGATAGCCTTCGGAATCATGGGAAGTAGTGCAACTATGGCATCGTCGAAGAAGCTCACGCCGATCCTCCCGCCTCTGTCCCGATAGTGGATATGGACATTAAAAACCTAATGCACCCCTCCCGCCGAAGGCCGATTGTCGAGATCCGAACTCGCGGTGGCGGGAAGACGTCAGCGGCATGACGGCGGTACGGAGCTCCCGCCAAAAACGTTAAGAAAGCCATGGCTATAGCCATCAAACGGGGAGCCGAATGAACATATTGGTGTGTGTGAAGCAAGTCCCGGACACGGCAATAGCCATAAAGCTGGATGCGGAGCAGAAGAGCATCGACAGATCGGAGCTGACGTATGTCGTGAACCCCTTCGATGAGTACGCTATCGAGGCGGGACTGCAGCTCAAGGAGAAGTACGGCGGGGAGGTCACGCTCGTGACGATGGGTCCCGACAGAGCGGATGAGGCGCTCAGGACCGGACTGGCCATGGGCGCGGACAAGGGCGTCCACATAAGCGACCCTGCGCTAGAGGGATCGGACACGCTCGTGACGGCAAAGGTCCTCGCAGCAGCGATCAAAGGCCTGCCGCATGACATCGTCCTCTGCGGGAAGGTCGCTACTGACGACAATACTGGCCAGGTGGGCCCGGCGCTCGCGGAGCTGCTCGGAATCCCGCACATATCGGGGGCGACGACGCTCGAAGTGGACGACGCCGCCAAGAAGGCGACCGCCACAAGGGAGGTCGAGGGCGGGTTCATGCGAATGGAGGTTCCGATCCCGGCCGTCATCACGGCCGAGAAGGACCTGAACGCGCCGAGGTATCCCTCGCTTCCAGGAATAATGAAGGCGAAGGCGAAACCCGTGGACAAGAAGGATGTGGCATCTCTGGGCATGGACCCCTCATCCGTCGGTCTGGCGGGCTCGAAGATCCAGCCCATGGGCATGTCCCTCCCGCCGGTGAGGGAGGCGGGGAGGATTATCGAGGGTGAGGCCGAGGAGGCAGCCAAGGAGCTGGCCCGCCTCCTGCGTGCGGAGGTGAAGATCCTTT
>JAJISH010000356.1 GCA_022848825.1 Thermoplasmatota archaeon | reverse complement strand
GTCACGCAGACAGAGCTGTTCAGCATGGCGATCTCCGGAGCCATAACGGCAACCGGCTACGCCGACATCCTCCTGAACCGCGCCCTGAGGAAATACGGTCCTAACCAGACAATCGAGTATCCAGACACGGGATACGAGCTTCCCTGCTTCTACGGCTGGACGACGACGCCCGTGAAGACGCTCAGTGACCTTCCTGCCCTCCTCGGAGAGGTCAGGGGGAAGATAAGGCCCGAGCCTACTCTCGAGAACGCGCTGACCGCCGGCGAGGCCACCATGTGGTCCGCCGAGATTGTGGAGGCGCTTCGGTACATCGACAACGATAAGCCGTTCGAGAACGAGGCCCCGCCAGGAACCCAAGAGTACTGCGGTTTCGTGGGCGATCCCGTCCTCAGGAATCTGGGCATAGCGTTCGTCGACGATACCATCCCTGGTGCCATAGTCTTCGTCGGAAAGGCGAAGGACCCGGAGGCGCTAGCGAGGATAGTGAGGGACTTCCAGAACAAGGGCATGCTGCTGATGGCGACGTTCGACATAATCAGGCAGCTCGAGGATCAGGGAATCAAGATGGGGACCGACATAATGCTCTTTCCCCTCGGCGAGTTCACGCAGGCGATACACGGCCTGAGCTTCGCCATCAGGGCCGCCCTCGCCTTCGGCGGGATAAAGCGCGGAGACCGAGAGGGACTGCTGAAATATCTCAAGACGAGACCCAAGGTCATAGTGTTCCAGTTCGGCCCGCTCGACCAGATCAAGGTCGCAGCCGAGTTCGCCGTGATGTTCAACGGCTCCCCGACGATTACGGACCAGGATGTAGAGGAGATCCCGGGCAAGTACATCGTGCAGAAGGATTACGACCAGATGGTTCAGACGGCCATCGAAGTAAGGGACATGCAGGTCAAGCTCGCATCCGTCGACATCCCGGTCCCGTACGGACCCGCGTTCGAGGGCGAGACCGTCAGGAGACCGGACACGTACGTGGAATGCGGTGGACCCTCCAAGACGCCCGTCTTCGAGCTGGTGAAGATGCGAGAGGCGGACGAGGTCGAGGACGGCAAGATAACCATGATCGGGAAGGACGTCGACGAGCTCGAGGAAGGGAGCGGCAGCCCGCTCGGGATTGTTGTCGAGGTCTACGGAAAGGATATGCAGAAGGACTTCGAGTCCGTCCTGGAGAGGAGGATACATCAGTTCATCAACTTCGCCGAGGGCGCGTGGCACACGGGCCAGAGGAACCTTCTTTGGATAAGGCTCAGCAAGGACGGTGTCGGCCAGGGACTGAGGTTCAAGCACTTCGGCGACGTGCTGCACGCCAAGTTCCACGACGACTTCGGCGGACTGTTGAGCCGTGTTCAGGTGACTATAATCACGGACTCGGCGGAAATCGAGAAGCGCCTTCCGGAGGCGATGGAATTCTACGAACACAGGGACGAGCGGCTGAGAGGCATGACCGACGAGGCCGTGGAAACGTTCTACACCTGCACGCTGTGCCAGAGCTTTGCCCCGAACCACGTGTGCATCATCACTCCCGAGAGGCTCGGGCTCTGCGGTGCCATCAACTGGCTGGACGCCAAGGCCAGCAATCAGATCACGCCGACGGGTCCGAATCAGCCCATTGACAAGGCGACCACCATAGAGGAGGTCAAGGGCCAGTGGGAGGGCGTGAACGAGGCTGTAATCGAGCACTCTCATGGAAAGCTGGACAAGTTCAACATCTACACCATGATGGAGGACCCCATGACCTCGTGCGGCTGCTTCGAATGCATCGTCGGAATAGTTCCAGAGGCGAACGGCGTCGTCGTCGTTAACAGAGAGCACGGCGGGATGACGCCCTTGGGAATGAAGTTCTCCACGCTCGCTGGAACTGTGGGTGGCGGATTGCAGATGCCTGGATTCATAGGCGTCGGAAGGTACTACCTGCTGTCGGACAAGTTCATAAGCGCGGACGGCGGGTTCCAGAGAATCGTCTGGATGCCGAAGGAGCTCAAGGACGCGATGTACGACAAACTTAAAGAGAGAGCAGAGGAATTGGGCATTCCCGATT
>JAJISH010000355.1 GCA_022848825.1 Thermoplasmatota archaeon | reverse complement strand
GGCAGCGATTTCATAGGCCTCCTGCGGGAATTCAGTCTCCTGGGGGACGTGCAAAGGAAGAGGGACGCTGGACTTCTCGAAGAAGAGGGTGCCAGGTTCCTGCCGAGCGTTGGCGAGCTGGAGAACCTCATGGAGGCCGGCGTCAGCGCCCTGAAGAGGGTAGATCTCGAGACCGCATTGAACTATTCCAATCGGGCCATCCTTCTCAAGCCCAACTACGACGCCGCATGGACGCTGAAGGCGAGGACCCTGGAGAGAATGGACGAGTGGGACCTGGCGCTGGATGCGTACAAACAGGCTCTCATGTGCAACATCGGGGATGTGGAGCTCTGGCTCGGGCTGGGAACATCGTTGTACAAACTTGAGAGGCACGACGAGGAACTGGAGGCCTACGATCAGGCGATCAGCATCAACGAGAATTATACGCAGGCATGGCTGAACAAGGGGGCAACCCTGCACGAGCTGGAAAGGTATGAGGAAGCGATCAAGGCGTACGACCAGGTCTTGAAGAAGGACCCCAAGAACGCGGAGATCCTCAGCAACAAGGCGCTGGCACTGAAAGCCACCGGCGACAGCGAGAAGGCGTTGACGTTCTATGAAAGGGCCACCGAGGCGGACCCGGAGTTCATGGACGCCCGAAAGAACAAGGTCATCCTGCTGGAGGAAATGGGGAAGAAGAACAAAGTGGCGAAAGAACTGGACAAGATCCTGAAGATCAGACCGGCGAACGCGGAGATGTGGTTCTACAAGGGCTCGATCCAATTGGACCTGAAGCAGAAGAAGCAGGCCGTCGCGGCATTCGAGAAGGTCATCGAGCTGGACCCGAAGTTCAAGAGCGCCAAGAAGATGCTGAACAAGGCCAAGAGGCTCAGGGTCAAGAAGAAGATCAACAAGGACGATTATCCCTGTTTTGGGGATCACGAAGAAGGGGAAGAGGGTTGTGAGGAGTGTGGTGTGCAAAATGAGTGCAAGGAGAACACCAAGAAATGAAACGTCAACCCACGGTCGAAGAGATAGCCGAAATGACCCGCAAGGAGATGAAGCGCTACTGCAAGACCTATAAACTATCCAAGAAAGGTAAGAACGAGATCCTGATGGACAGGCTCACTCGTTACGTCGAGGAGCATGCTCCGCCTCCGCCGGTTGAGGAAGAGATACCCGAAGAACCGCCCTCGCCGTTCGAACTTCTTTCACCATTCGACAAGGCCCTTCTGACGTTCAACGCTGGCAAGTGGGAACTCTCCCAGGAACTGTACGACCAGTGTCTGGACACCTGGCACGGATCCGATGAACTCTGGGTCGGGAAGGGGAACGCGCAGTATCAGCTGAACGATCACACCGATTCCCTGCTGTCGTACGAGAAGGCCCTGGAACTCAACGAGAACAGCCTCCTGGCAAGAAGGAACAAGGTCAACATACTGATCGGATCTGGAAGTTTCGAGGACGCCTACAAGATATGCGACGAGCTCGCCATTCTGGAGGGTGTCGAGGAATGGGTCTGGCTGAGGATGGCCTACATCTGCATCGCCACGGGCAAACCGGAAGAGGCTCTGGATCATCTTCAGAAGATACTGGAGGTCGACGACAACCTGGAAGAGATATGGAATCTGAAAGGGACTCTCCTTGTCGAAAAGGACTCCGAGGCCGCCCTGAGGTGCTTCAACAAGGCGCTCGAGCTGAGGGACGATTACGCTGCGGCATTGTGCAACAAGGCTTCAGCTCTCACCAGATTGGGAATGGTGGACGACGCCAAAATACATTTCAAGAGGGCGCTGAAGATCGATAACAGGGCCGAATTCTGGAACTGCAGAGGGGTCCTGCACATGGGCCTTGACGAGAACCTGAAGGCGCTGGCATGCTTCGGAAAGGCCATAGAGATCGACCCCGGAAACGCTGAAGCATGGAACAACAGGGGCACCGTGCTAAGAGGATTGAAGAAACTCGGCGAGGCCCTGGACTGCTTCCACAACGCCCTGGAACTCTCTCCCGGTTTCGAGGATGCGAGAACCAGTCTGGATGAGGTTCACCAACAGCTCCAGGTGGTGGAAGAGGAGGAATCGACGCCCATCGAGGACTTCCTTGTATCCATCCCGGGCATCGGATCCAAAAAGGCCAAGGTCATCATCGAGGCCGGTTTCAATTCTATGGAATCACTTAGAAGCACCTCTCTCAACAGCCTCTCATCAGTGAAGGGCGTTGGAGAGAACCTTGCCTACACGATAAAAGAATTTCTAGACTGATCGATAGGTTCCTTGAATCTAGAAGATTCCTCCCAGGAACCCGAACTCATCGAGGTAGCTCCTGACCCTGCCGACGTCCTCGTACTGCTTGGTGAGTTCACCTATCTGGTCCTTGGTCATCCCGCTCTTCTTCAACTGCTTCCTGAAGTTCTTGACGCCTTTTCTGCGGACCTTCTTGAACTTGAGATAGGCCACGCCACCTCTGACTATGAGGGAGGGGATGGAGGGTAGGACCTCTAGAGGGACCCTACTCCTCGTCCTCGAGCTTCTTTCGGATTCTTTCCTTGACATGCTCTTCGA
>JAJISH010000354.1 GCA_022848825.1 Thermoplasmatota archaeon | reverse complement strand
AGGAATAGCCGGCATTCAGAGCGCGCTCGACACGGCAGATGCCGGTCGCAAGGCGATCATTCTCGAAAGCTCTCCCTTCATCGGGGGCCGTATGGCACAGCTGGACAAGACGTTCCCGACGAACGACTGCTCCATGTGCATACTCTCTCCCAAGCTGGTCGAGGCGGGGAGACATCCGAACATAGAGCTGGTCACGAACGCGGACCTGATCGCACTGGAGGGAGAGAAGGGCAACTTCACGGCGACGATACGAAAGAAGCCCAGATACGTGAACGAGGAGAAGTGCGTCGCCTGCGGCATCTGTGCGGAGAAGTGTCCCGTCAAGCTTCCGAGCGAGTATGATGCTTCCACTTCCGAGAGGAAGGCCATCTATCGAGCGTATCCTCAGTCCGTTCCTTCGACCTACGTCATAGACAAGGACAACTGCATATACTTCAAGACGGGCAAGTGCAGGGCCTGCGAGAAGTTCTGCGAGGCCAAGGCCATAGATTTCGATCAGAGCGAGGAGGAAGTGAGGATAGACGTCGCCTCCGTCATCATCGCATCCGGAGCGGATGTCTTCGATCCCTCCGAGATACACGAGTACGGCTACGGCGTGCTTCCGAACGTCATCACGAGCCTCGAGTTCGAGAGGCTCCTGAGCGCGTCAGGTCCGACGCAGGGGAAGGTCGTGAGACCGTCCGACGGGAAGGAGCCCGAGAACATCGCGTTCATACAGTGCGTCGGCTCCCGGTCCACGGTCTACGGAGGAGAGTACTGCTCCTCCGTGTGCTGCATGTATGCGCTCAAGGAAGCTATCGTTGCGAAGGAGCACTCCGATTCCATAGACATCCAGATCTTCTCGATCGACTTCAGGGCGTTCGGGAAGCAGTTCGAGGACTACCGCATCAGGGCCGAGGAGGAGCACGGCATAAGGATCTGGAGGGGGAACAGAGTCTCCGCACTGGAACCTGCCCTTCCCGGGGACGGAGTCCTCGTCGTGTACATCGACGGCGACGAGATCGAGCTGAAGGAGTTCGACCTTGTTGTGCTGTCCGTTGGCCTGAAACCCCCAGAAGGGGCGGAAGAGCTCAGCAAGATCACCGGCGTTGAGCTCAACGAATACGGATTCTACAAGACCCCTCCGAATGAAAGCTTCCAGACGACGAGACCCGGCGTCTACGTCGTTGGGACTATCTCGGAGCCGAAGGACATTCCGGACACGGTCTGTCAATCATCTGCCGCATCGTTGATCGCTCCCGTGTTCGAAGAGGTCGAAGTTGCCGATGACGAGACGGGAGAGGAGGTTCTGGCGGAAGAGGAGGAGCCCAGGACTGGCGTCTTCATCTGCCACTGCGGCATCAACATCGGCGGTGTCGTCGATGTCCCCTCCGTCGTCGAGCACGTGAGGACCCTTCCGAACGTCGCCTACGCGGAGGACAACCTGTATACCTGCTCCGTCACAACGCAGGATAAGATCAAGGAGGCCATCAAGGAGCACGACCTCAATCGAATAGTGGTCGCATCCTGCTCGCCCCGTTCATACGAGAAGCTCTTCCAGGAGACGATAAGAGAAGCTGGACTCAATCCCTATCTCTTCGAGATGGCGAACATACGCGAACACTGTTCCTGGGTGCACTCTAAGGAACCCGAGAGGGCTACCGAGAAGGCCAAAGGGCTCGTTGCGGCCGCTGTCGCGAAAGCGAGGCTGCTGGAGCCCCTGCACAAGGTGTCCGTTCCAGTGAACAAGACCGCCCTCGTCATCGGAGGCGGATTGAGCGGGATGACCGCCGCTCTGTCATTGGCGGAGCACGGGATAGGAGCGCACCTCGTGGAGAAGACGAAGGAGCTTGGCGGGAATCTGAGACG
>JAJISH010000353.1 GCA_022848825.1 Thermoplasmatota archaeon | reverse complement strand
GCTCGATCAGCTTCATCACCGGTGCGGGGTTGAAGAAGTGCATTCCCACGAACCTGTCCGGCCGCTTGGTCGCGGACGCGAGCTCAGTGATGCTCAGCGATGACGTGTTCGACGCGAATATCACGTGGTCCGGGACGATCTCGTCGATCTCCTTGAAGAGTTCCTTCTTGATCTCCATGTTCTCGAAGATGGCCTCGATGACGACGTCCGCGTCCTTTGCCGCATGAGCGATGTCCGTCGTGCCCTCGATGTTGCCGAGGATCTTGTCGACGTCCTCCTGCGTCATCTTGCCCTTTGCCACTCTCTTCCCCAGTGGACCGCTGATCCGAGCGAACCCGGTGTCCACGAACTTCTGATCGATATCACGCATCGTGACCTGGTAGCCGGCCACTGAGCAGAGCTGAGCGATGCCAGCACCCATAGTTCCGGCTCCAAGAACGCATATCTTCTTGATATCTTCGACTTTCATTTCCTCCCCCTCTTGACCGTGAATCAAGGATGTGGTATAACATAATTTCCCCTGACCTTCAGCGGGGTCATGATGGACGCGGTCGCTTTCCCCTGCGATGAGCCCTCCGACCTAGTCGTACTGGTCCACTACCGTGCCACAGATTTGGCAAAACTTCGAGCCTTCGGTGTCATTGCCACACTCGCGGCAGAATCTGAACTCCATCGGCTCGGTCCGCGGCTCTCGTTCTGCGGTCATCTTCTCAGGCGCCCCTCGCTTGATCGCCTTCAGAATGGTGGATCCAACGCTGGCCACTCCTACGGAAGACAGGATCGCGCCAAAGAAGATCAGTGTCCAAATGATGGAAAAGAAGAAACTTGAGAAGAATGACATGAAGAGAATGCTGGCTATGACGTAGATCCATCCCGCGGGAACCAGGACTGTCTGCCCTGGGAAATGCTTGCTGTCCACTCTCAAACCCACTCCCATGAGGCCCAGTGCAATCCCTCCAAGCACTATCGAAAGCGGGGGACCGACGGTCCAGCCGAACTCGTGGAAGAGCTCTCCCACGACGACCAGCATCGCCATGGAAATGAGCAGGAAGAATGAGGCAATGACCGAGTAGATGAAGATGGCCAACCCAAGAACCGACCTGTGGTTTGCGTGGAAGCCGAGAAACGTGAAGGCGAAGAGCATCATGCCGAGGGAGAACAGGATCATGGTTGCAGCGTACACGGTGTCGGTGGGCCAATAGCCTCCCCACCAGTTCCAATAGCTATAACCGTAACCACTAGAGGTTATGATGGAGACGAATCCCGCGACGGCAATGAGTATGGAACCCACGAGTCCCAGCTTTGCGTACTTCCTCGCAGCGGATTTCCTGCTCTTCCATTCGAATCTCTCGCCCCGCTCATAATCCGATGCAATAGGGACTTCAACAGAAGACGGTTGCACATCCATTCCGGACCGCACTTTGAGCCCTCCGGCGAGTTCATTGGGGAGGCCGTACTTAAGTCTTCGTTCGCGGAGGTTCGAGTCCAGGCCACTAGTCACTTGTGATCGGAACGAACCTGAACCAGACCCGCCCGTCCTCGAGGTCGTACGTCTCCAGCTTGACGCGCATTCCGAGGCTGCAGTCCTCGTACTTCGTGTTTCCGATGCGGGACAGGACCTTGAACTCCGTCCCGTCGAGCTGGACCATCCCGAGCACGAAGGGAACGTCCTTCTCCATCCCCAAGGGAGCGCCCAGTAGCATCGCCGTGAAGGCGTACAGCTCTCCCTCGTCGAGGAGCTCGACCCATTCGAACTGGTCCGAGTTGCATCCGGGGCACGCGACCCGCGGAGGCCAGAAGAGCCCGCCGCAGTCCTTGCACTTGGTCGTCGTCAGCTTCCCCTCCCGCAGGCTCGCGTAGAACTGATGGATTCGGGTGTTGTCCTCGTCCTGGAGCGGGTAGAAGTCCAGCATGTACGGCAGCACTATCGTCGTCATCTCGGCGACCTCCCGAAAACGAGGATGCTGTGAACGTTCGCCGCCCCGCTCAGGTTGTGGGCCATGGCCATCTCGGCTCCGTCCACCAGCCTCTCCTTGGGCACGGTCGACCTGAACTGTTGCATGACCTCCACGATCTGACCGATCCCCGTGGCTCCGAGCGGGTGCCCAGTGCCCAGCAGACCGCCTCTAGTGTTGATTGGCATCTTGCCTCCGATGTTGGACTGGCCTTCCTCGATGAACTTGCCGCCCTCGCCCTTCTCGCAGAAGCCGGCGTCCTCGTACTCGATTATCTCCGAGATTGTGAAGCAATCGTGCACCTCCGCGAAGTCCAGGTCCATCGGCCCGATCTTGGCGGACCTGTAGGCCTCCTTGGCGGCTATCTTCATCGGGTGCCAGGTGGACAGGCTCTTGTAGTTGGCCAGGTTGCTCGCCATGGAGCACTGGCCCGAGCCGATGATGTAAGTGGGAACGTCCGTGAACTCCTTCGCCCTCTCCTCCGACGTCAGTATGACGGCAGCGGCGCCGTCCGTTATCCCAGAGCAGTCGAAGAGCCTCAGGGGCGGGGCGATCATGGGCGAGCCGAGGACCTTCTCGGCCGGGATCTCCTTCTGGAACTGCGCGTACGGGTTCGTCGTGGAGAAGTGATGGTTCTTCTCGGAGACCATCGCCATCTGCTCCACCGTCGTGCCGTACTCATGCATGTGCCTCTGCGCGCACATCGCGAAGAAGGGCGGTGCGCTTGCTCCCTGCACGCCGTCCCACTCCCGCTCGAGGACGCAGGCCATGCTCGTCTGCGTCTCCAGCATGTTGGGCATGTTCATCTTCTCCACTCCGAGGCACAGCGCGATGTCGCTTAGACCCGTGACGATGGACGCCCAGGCCGTGCGCACCGCGGACTGACCTGAGGAGCACGCGAGCTCCGTCCTCGTGACGACCTTGTGCGGGACGATGCCAACCTGCTCCGCGACAAGGGGCGCGACGTGCGACTGGAAAGCGAACCTCTCCGGCATCGCCGCACCGACGAAGAGACTGTCGATGTCCTTCTTGTCAAGGTTCTGCACATCATCAAACACGGCCTTGCTCGCTTCCTGCACGAGCTCTCTCCAAGTGGCCTTTCGCACTCCGAACGGGGCGAGACCACACGCAACGATAGCGACGTTCTTCAAAGACATGCCTCCTGGCCTTTCAGGCGGATTAAGGAAGCATAACTCGGTAATAACGTTTAGTCCCGATGGGAAAACCTTATTGATGGATTCGGCATTCCATCAACCGCAGGGGTACCATGGGTACTGGAGAACCATTTCGGGCAGCCGTCGTCGGCGTCGGGCCGGTCGGCGGGATTCTGGCCGCTCACCTGGCGCAGGGTGGCAATGTTGTCTATCCCGTTGACATTGTGAAGGACCATCTCGACGTCATCAGGACCGACGGGCTGAGGGTCTCCGGTCTGGAGGAGCTACGGGTAGTCATTCCCGACGTCTGCTACGATATCTCCGAGCTGAAGGGAAAGGAGATCGACGTGGTCTTCGTAGCCGTCAAGGCCTCCGTCCTCCCGCGGGTCATCGAGGGTCTCAGGGAAGTCGTCGAGCCCGGCACCTTCCTCGTCAGCTACCAGAACGGGATGGACACGGAGCAGATGCTCGCGGACGCTTTCGGCGAGGAGCGCGCACTTCGCTTCATCGTGAACTACGCCGGCGGTCTCGTGGAGAACGG